>CAZZZX010000488.1:0-2965 GCA_964658585.1 uncultured Novosphingobium sp. | reverse complement strand
GCCCGGCGTGCAGGGCAGTGCCGCGGCGACCTACACCCTGCATCTGGCGTCCGGAGACGTGACGCTGAGGGGCGAGGTGATCTATCGCGGCAAGTTCAACTCGCGCATCTTCAATGCGGGAGCGTTTGACAGCGTACCGGCCTACACGATCGGCAATCTGTACGTGAAGTATCAGGCGACGGGCTCCCGCCTGTCCTTTTCGATCGCCGCAGAGAACGTCACCAACAAGGCCGGCATCAGCAACAAGTTCGCCGATCCCTACGGATCTGGGACGACCAGTGTCGAATATATCGATCCTCGTCAGGTGTTCGGAACGATCAGCTACAAGTTCTGATCGGCGGTCCGCTCTTCCAGTCCTGACGGCGCGACGGGGAGAGCGGGAGGATGTCGGGGCCCGGCGTCAGTTCGAGCAAGGAGTGGACCGGTGCGGAAGCGGCTGAGGCCCGTGATGCTGATCGCCCTCATGCCGATCGTGGCCTCTGCATCGATAGCGCCGCTGGTGCGCGCACCGGCCGGCGGTTTTCGCGGGACCGGTCTGGACGGGGTCGATGTCTTTTTGGGCATTCCCTTCGCACTACCCCCGGTCGGGCCTCGGCGATGGCGCGCCCCGCAACCGGTCGCGGAAAGCCGGGGTACGCGCATGGCGACGATGGTCGGCCCGGATTGCGTGCAAGAAAGGGCGGATGACGTCTCGTCGTCCTACACCAACCGCGAGAGCGAGGACTGCCTCTATCTCAACATCTGGCGACCCCGTGGCGGGCTGCGTTCCGAGGGACGTGCTTTACCCGTGATGGTCTGGATTCACGGCGGCGCGTTCATCCAAGGGTCGGGCTCGCTGCCGATCTATGACGGCACCGCGCTCGCCCGGCACGGCGTCATTGTCGTGACGATCAACTATCGCCTGGGCCGCTTCGGCACCTTCGCCCTGCCTGCATTGAGCCGCGAACAGGCCGGTGCGGCGATCGGCAACTACGGGCTGATGGATCAAATCGCCGCCTTGCGCTGGATTGTTCGGAACATTGCCGCATTCGGCGGAGACCCCGCAAACGTGACCATCGCAGGTCAATCCGCGGGAGCCTCGTCGGTCAACTTCCTCATGTCGTCACCACTCGCTCGGGGGTTGTTCGCAAAAGCGATATCCGAGTCAGGCGGCGACATCGCGGACCTCGCTCCACTGACCGGCGGCGTGGATTCCGCGGAGGCGCAGGGCCTGCGATGGGCGCGGCGCAAGGGCATCGACCCCGACGATCTCGCGGCCCTGCGTAAGCTTCCGGCCAGCGCGGTGCTGGACGCACCGGTTCTCTCGCCCGCCTATCCGATCGTCGACGGTCGCATCGTGCCCGCCCCGATCAAAGACGCCTTCCGCGCCGGATGGGCTGCCACAATCCCGTATCTGGTCGGAACGAACGGGTTTGAAGGGAGCCTGCTGCGCTGGCTGCCGGGCGCCGAGGCTAAGATGATGACCGCGCTCGGCGCGCGTGCGGAGGCGGATCTTGCGATGTACGCGCAGCCGGGTGACGATCGTACCACGGCCATCGCGCGGATGTGGGGTGATTATAGCGAGACGATCCCCAGTCTGGCGCGCGCGCGACAATTGACGGCGGCGGGGGCGCCAGTCTGGTTCTATCGTTTCGACTATGTGCCGCAGGCACAACGCGGCAAGGTCAAAGGTGCCGGCCATGGTGACGAAATCGAGATGGTCTTCGATGCGCCATCGCTGCGGCCGCCACCCGGATGGGCGGCGGCGGACGGCGCCATGTCCGGGCTGATCGGCGGCTATTGGCTGGCCTTCATCAAGACCGGCAACCCCAATCATCCGGGCGCTCCCGCGTGGCCGTCGTTCGGCGGCCCGAAATCGCCACTGATGCTCTTCGACGATCATGGGGCAGAGGCCGTCACTCAAGCCGAGGCCGCCCCTCTCGACGCCCTCACCCGCGATACAGCCGGCACACCATGGGGCGGTGCCTATCGCTGACGAGCCAGTTGACGCGAATGTCTCCGCAGAGACGGCGACGAACGCCGTCCCGGCAACCCCCAGGGGTGCGTCGCCGCTGTCTTAATTCTCATGAAGTCCGACATTCATTGGCTTGTGTGATCGACCGCGAGGTCGTTCCGCACCGGGCATCAATGTCTCGCTCGGCTCGTATGGGCGAATTACGCGTTGCCGGGCCTGCGTACCGGATGCGATTTGGGTTTCGCCGGACGCGCGTCGGCCGATTGCCGGCGTCGCCTGCAGGCCGGGCGCGATGAACGGCTACGCTTGCGCCTCCGGTTCCGATGAGAGGTAGAGGTCGCCGTTCTGAACGCACACGGTATAGGTGCGGAGCGGCTCGTCGCAGGGCGGATGGACCGGCTCGCCGGTCGCGATGTCGAAGCCGCCGGCGTGCAGCGGGCAATAGACCACGCCCTCGTCGATATCGCCTTCGGAGAGCGAGGCGTTGCCGTGCGAGCAGCGATCGTCAGTCGCATAGAAGCGCCCATCGAGATTGAACAATGCGAGCGCGCCATGACGCCCGCGCGAATGGCGTCGACATCCGCCGAGCGGCACATCGGCGGCGTGGCAGAGAAAGATCATTGCGTGGCGACTCCAGCGAGCGCTTGTGCGCGGCAAAAGACGCATATAGATTGCAAGGCGATTCACAAATAGATCTAAAGGCCAGCGGCGCCAAATTGCCGTTCGAAACGAGGTGGGCATGACGGATTTCGTGACTGCGGTTCTACCCGACCTGCCGATCGGCCATGTCGTACGGAGCGTTCTCGACAAGCTCGACGGATCGCTCGGCGACGTTCGCGACGCGCTGGCGCTACCGCCCGAATGCTACACCTCGCCCGACTGGTTCGAGTTCGAGCGGCGCGCGATCTTCGATCGCGACTGGGTGGTGCTCGCGCACCACAACGCCATTCCCGACAAGGGCGACTATGTCTCGATCGAGATTAACGGCGAGCCGCTGCTGGTCGTCCGCGG
>CAZZZX010000487.1:0-2986 GCA_964658585.1 uncultured Novosphingobium sp. | reverse complement strand
GCGCGCTGCAGGCGGCGATGGAGGGCTTCGAGGTCGTGACGATGGAAGAGGCGGTGACGCGCGCCGACATCTTCGTCACCGCGACGGGCAATGCCGACGTCATTACCGCCGAGCATATGGCGGCGATGAAGCCGATGAGCATCGTCTGCAACATCGGCCATTTCGACAGCGAGATCCAGATCGCGGCGCTCTCCAACTATGCCTGGACCGAGGTCAAGCCCGGCACCGATCTGGTCAGGTTCCCCGACGGCAAGCAGATCCTGATCCTCGCCAAGGGCCGGCTGGTCAATCTCGGCTGCGCGACGGGGCACCCCTCGTTCGTGATGTCGGCGAGCTTCACCAACCAGACGCTGGCGCAGATCGAGCTGTTCACCAAGGGCGAGAACTATTCCAACCAGGTCTATGTGCTCCCCAAGCATCTCGACGAGAAGGTCGCCGCGCTGCACCTCGACAAGCTCGGCGTGAAGCTGTCCAAGCTGACCCCCAAGCAGGCGGGCTATATCGGCGTCTCGACCGAAGGGCCGTTCAAGCCGGACCACTACCGCTACTGATCGGCGCGCCTTCGGGCGGATATGAGAGGGGCCGCGGGCGAGATGTCCGCGGCCCCTTTTCGTTGGCCGACACGCCGATGACGGCAGCCTACCCGAGCGTTCGCCCCGGGGAGGGCGCGAGCGGAGCGGAGCGACGTCGAAGGCCCGTCTGGCAGGGCCTGCGCAGGTGCTTCGAGACGCCGCTTCGGCATCGCCCAGCGGCTCCTCGGCACGGACGGGTTCGTCGGGTCGGATTAATGTTCGTGGCGATTATTGGGTGGCAAGCGGACGTTAGACACGCTCCAAGTGCAGGTGCGGCAGAGATGGCATCTCGACGTCAATCCGGTCGCCCGGACGGATTAAGCCGCCTGCTCGCACGATGGTCATAATACCGGCCTTTCTGACCACTTCGTTGTTCGGCCCCCGGTCAAGCACGGCGGCAAGCAGACCCCGCTGAAAATGCTCGATTTGGGCGCAGGGGTTCCTTAATCCAGTGACTTCCAATTCCACGTCACCGCCAATTCGAAGCAGCGTATGCCGTGGCAGGCTGAGCAAATCGATGCCACTCGTGGTTACATTTTCTCCAAGATCAGCGGGCCCGACATCAAACCCCTTCGTGTTGAGTTCGTCGAAGAGCTCGACGTGGATCAGGTGAACCTGCCTTAGATTTGGCTGGGTCGGATCGACTGCGACCCGCGAACGGTGCTTGACCGTAGCGCCTTCGTGCGCATCACCTCTCACGCCTAAACCGGTGATTACCTCAATCTCCGACACCAGTTGCTTCGAGAAGCAATGAGTCGCGTTGCGAGCAACCGCGAACACCTGGCCTTCCATTTGAGCCTCCAGCAGGTCGTGTAGGTGGGTCGGAGAACGTCCGCAATTGGGGCGCCTCCCGCCTGTCCGCTCCTGGCGTCCGCTTCGCGGCTGGCGAACGGCGATAGGTGGTGGTTAGGCGAACGTCCGCTTCAGTCTAGGGCGGCTGGACATCTGACATCGATGCAGCAATAACGGTGTCATGACGGGAGAAATATGGCGACCAATGACGTATCGAACGCAGACCCATCTGACGTCCGCAAGTATGCTACTTTATCTTGCCTCGATGCCATTTAATACACTCTGTCAAGCTGGAAGCTGTTCCGCTTGGCCAGCGTTTTCTGTATTAATTTTCGGAGCTCTTCCGCTTTTTTCCAGTCCTGCTAATTTTGCTTGGCTGGCCAATCCTGCTTTATTTGTTAGCTGGGCCATCTTTGCTATCGATGAAGAGAGATCAAGTTTAAATATCCGGATTGGGTTAGCGCTATTCAGCGCCGTTACAGCCATCTTTCCGCTCATCTTCAGATGGGTCGTGATGAACGAAGGTGGCATTTCTTTTCCGATAGAGGGGTTTGGTATCGGTTACTGGCTCTGGCTGGTTGCGATGATGGTAAATCTCATTGCGGCGGTCGGCCTCACGCAACGGCAAGATAACAGCGACACCTACTCTTCTTAATTGCTTATAGGATCGACACGGCTTCAGGGCATCGTCCGCTTCTGGGGCGAAACCGGACACACCCGTTCCTCCGCTCGCGCGGATGCAAGGGATGGTTCGGCCGGCGCGTCCTTGCCACGGGCATCCGGTGCCGGACGACTTTGGGTTCGCAAGTGTCTCACGACCTGCGTCCGGACTGGTGCTCCCGCCTTCTGCGTCCCGCAAGGTGGCCGGGACGTCCGAGCGGACGGCGAGCGTGGGTGGTGCGAAGCCTCGACTTGAGAATCGGATGACTCCGCGCCGGCCGCCGGCCGATGCGGATCGCTCCGTCCCGACCGGATCCCGTCGCCGGTTCCCGCGCGCGTTCGGGATCGGACGACAGACGGACAGATAACCTATATGGAACATTCTGTCAAGATGTCGATGCTGTACGACCGGTGCGCGCCCATGCCCGCTTCCGCTCGCCGCGCAGTTTGCCTAGACAGTCGAAATGGGGCGCGGGGCAGCAGCAGGGCGATACGGGGCATGATCGTTCTCGACCCGCTGCACGCCACGCTCGCCGGGCTGGTGCTCGCGCTGTGGCTGACCGGCGCGGTCGTCGCCGTCGTCCTCGGGACCAGGCGCGCGCAGGCGGCGCGGACCGCGACCGTCGAGCTTGCCCGGTTGCGCGCGATGCTCGCCGGCGCGCCCGCGCTGCCGCTGCTGATCGCGGGCGACGGCCGCATCCGCGCGCACGAGCGTGTCGCCGACTGGTTCGGGCTCGACAGGATGCCGCGGCGCTTCGCCGAGCTGGTCGCGCGGCTCGATCCCGCCGACGGCGCGGCGCTGGAGCGCGACGTCGCCGATGCGCAGGCGGGCGGGGGCAGCTTCGCGCGCGCGCTGCGTCCGCTCGACGGCAGGCGCGTGCTGATGCTGCGCGGACGGCCGGCGGGCGCGGCGCTCGGCGCGGGTGCGGCGCTGCTCTGGGTGTTCGACGCGACCGACAGCG
>CAZZZX010000486.1:0-2989 GCA_964658585.1 uncultured Novosphingobium sp. | reverse complement strand
CCGACACCGGACGCGGCAACACCGCTTTGATGGGGGTCGCCTTCAAGGGTTTTGACGCGATCGCCGCCGCGTTGATCGCGGCGGGCGCGGACGTGGATCGCCGCAACGGCTCCGGCCAGACCGCGCTGATGATGGCCGCCCTGTTCGGACATCGGGCGATCGTCGACAGCCTCATCGCCGCCGGCGCCGATCCGACGGCCCTGGACGACGCCGGCAACAGCGCGGCATCGCTCGCCACCGCGCAGGGCAATCTCGACCTGGCGACGAGGCTCGCGCCTGGCAACCGCTGAACGCACCGGGCACGATCGCGCGCCGGCCGTCCGGCGGTGTCGGCCCAGCGTCGCCGTACGGCGCGCACGGTAGCCGCTACAGGACTGATTTTGCAGTAAAACTGGATATCACCCGACAAAGATACAGAAGTCGTCAAGGTCATTTACATCGCCGTCGCCGCGAATTATTGTCCGTCACAGAGCCTAGAAACCAATTGCAGGGAGAGTCCACGGAACGAAGATCGGCGAGGCTGGCTATGCAGGTCGCGGTACAGACAGATGATCCGATCCCGGTCTTCGTCATCTCGTTCAACCGTGGCGACTATCTCGCAAGAGTGATCCGCTCCTATCGGCAGCAGGACATCGCGATCGTCGTCGTCGTGCACGACAATGGCAGCGACGACCCCGATACGATCAGGATCCTCGACGATCTCGAATCCACGGGTGTCCTGGTCTATCGGTACGGACAGATCACCGCACCCGACGAACTGAACGGGGTGAATCGCTCGCTCGAGCACTATATGACGACCTCCGGATATCGCGGTCCCTATGTCGTCACGGATTGCGACATCGATCTGTCCTCGTCGCGATGCGACGCGCTGCGCGCCTATCTGGAGGTGCTCGATACGTTCGACGATGCCGAATGCGTCGGGCCGATGCTGACGATCGCGGATATCCCGCAGAACTATCCGCTGTTCCACCGCGTGATGGCCCGGCACGTCGCTCAGTTCTGGAGCCGGGAGCCGGACTGGGTCACGATCAGCGGCGGCCGCACCGCCTATCTCCGTCACAGGATCGATACGACCTTCGCCGTACATCGCGCCGGCACGCGGTTCCGCCGCCTCAAGGACGGGATCAGGCTCTATCATCCCTATGAGGCGAAGCATCTCGACTGGTATGTCTCCGAGGATTGCCAGAACGCGTATCGGTCGTCCTCCTCCCGCGCGATATCGCACTGGAACAATGACGAGGAGTTTCGCCGGTACAAATCCGATCTCGTTCCCGATCTGAGCTACGTGATCGTCGACGGTCAGAGATCGGCGCTCCGTACCGTCGTCCGATCGACCGCGGATCACCCTCTATAGGCCGGCCGCGAACAACCGTCCGGGCGAGGCGAGCGCGGCGAACGGATGGTCGTCGATCAGATCCAGCACGGAGCGCACGAAGTCCCAGCTCTCCGCATTCTGGACCCGATGATGCGTCAGGATCCCGGTAGCCTCGTCCCGATCGCTCTCCTGTCGCCGTCGTTTTAGATGATCGACGAGCTGGCCGACATAGCGCGCCGCGTCCCCGAAGCCGGGCGGGTCCGACCATTGGATCGGAACGCAGTGGACGTTGTTCCGGGACAGGCCGCCGATCGTCGCGGCCGCGCGCCGGCCCTTGGAGGAAAGCCCGATGAACCCGGCGCCGACCAGATACGGCAGATAGCCGTCATGCAGCCCGTGCCACGGCGGCGTGAAGACCGGGGCATATTGCGACCCGAACATCGCCGATAGCCTGGACTGGCCGTCCGCGAATTCCCGCGCAACGACGGCGATCGGGCGGCCGGGAGGATATTCGCTGCTGACATTGCCGTCGGCATGGTTCTCGTGCTGCCAGCCATGCTGGACGATGGTGACGTGTCGTTCGGCGGCGAGACGGTCGGCGAGGCTCCGATCCGCCCAGACCGGTACGGCCGCCAGCGCGACCGGACGCCCGTCCGCCACGCTCAGCAGGCGGTCGAGCGCGGGGCACGCCGTCGCCGCGTCATCGTCCCGCCACCAGAATGTGGCGGGCGTCGCGCTGCTCTCCCACCGGTCGAGTTCCGCGACGAGCGGCGCGAGTTCAGCCCGGACCATCTCGTCCTCGCGAAACCGCAAGCACGTCGATCCGCCAGGTGAGGCCACGCTCGAACGTCGTGACCTCGCAGCCGGTCAGCCGACGGACGGTCTGTCGGCGGAGTTCCTCGTCGAGCAGGCCGATGAACAGCGCCGCGTTCGAGGCCGGGTTGGCATTCCGGAACGTGGATATGACGATCACGCCGGAAGCGGTCAGATACCGCGTCCAGCGATCAAGCGAGCGGATCGGTTCGGCGACATGGGGTAGCACCTCGTTGAAGACGATCGCATCGAAGGTTTCGTCGGGCGGCGGCCGGTGATCGGCGATATCGCCGACCTCGAACCGGCGCGACGGAAACCGCGCCGCCGCCTGCGCGATCGCGGTCGGAGACAGGTCGATGCCCCGGTATCGAACCCGGGCGTGATCGAGATACCGGCATAGCAGACCAGCCCCGCACCCGACGTCCAGTACCGAGGACGGGCCCTGCCGGCGGTGGATATAGCCCGCGATCAACGCATAACGGCCGGCTTCCCCGGTATCGTCGAGATAGTCCCACCGGCCTTCCGCGAAACTGCGGTCCCAGTCCGGGATCGCCTTTCGGCCGTCCTTCGCGACGCGTCGGGCCTGCGGTTTCTCCACCTCGGATCCCCTGTCGATCCGGCGCGCCACCCTGGCCGGTCGTTCGAACCCCGCACTTCTGGACATCCTGCACGGGGCACGCAATATCGCACGGGATCGACTGACGATTATTCGGCAAGAACTCCGATGTTCAGGGCGAGCAAACCAACCCAGGCATACGTGAATTCGTCGATTGGGTCGCGAACAATGCCCTGATCTCAATGCCGGCACGGCCAGGAAACAATGCTGATCGATCCGCGCGCCGCGGTCCGCCTCGTATTTGA
>CAZZZX010000485.1:0-2990 GCA_964658585.1 uncultured Novosphingobium sp. | reverse complement strand
CTGACCTTCAAGCCCAACACCGACGACATGCGCGACTCGCCCGCGATCGCGATCGTCCAGGCGCTGCAGGACGCCGGCGCCAACGTGTGCGCCTGCGACCCCGAAGGCGTCGAGCAGGCCGGCAGGCTGATGAGCGGCGTCGCCTTCGTTGACGATCCTTATGTGGCCGCCGAGGGTGCCGACGCGGTCGTCGTGGTCACCGAATGGGACGCGTTCCGCGCGCTCGACCTCGCCCGCATCGCGCGCACCATGCGCACCCCGCTGCTCGTCGACCTGCGCAACGTCTACAGCCACGCCGACGCAACCCACGCCGGCCTCGCCTATGTCGCGATCGGCAAGCCATCGCGGCCCGTCGGTCTCATCTCCGCAAGTGCCGGTAGTGCCGCTGCCGCCGGCTGAGACCCCGAAGACGTGGGATCTGTTCGCGGGGCCCGTGCTTGGTCGACCTATCGGTCGTCGTGCAAGCCACGCTTCGGATTGACAGCGATATGACGAACACAAGATCTGGGGTGCTGGTCACCGGAGTTGCCGGCTTCATCGGCAGCCATATCGCGCGCGCACTCGTCGCGCGTGGCGAGGCCGTCATCGGGATTGACAACCTCAACGACTATAACGCGATAGCGCTGAAACAGGACCGGCTCGCCGCGGTCGCGGCGCAAACCGGCGGCAGCTTCGACTTTCATCGCATCGATTTCGCCGACATGGCGGCGCTGAACGAGACGGTCGCCGCTCTCGGGATCGACCGGATCGTTCATCTCGGCGCGCAGGCGGGCGTGCGCTATTCGATCACCAATCCTCACGCCTATGCTCAGTCCAACCTGATCGGGCATCTCAATATCCTGGAACTCGCCCGCGCGCGGCGGGTAGCCCATCTCGTCTACGCGTCCTCCTCCTCGGTTTACGGTACGAGCCCGGATCTCCCCTTTAGGGTCGAGGCGCGCGTCGATCACCCGATCTCGCTCTATGCCGCCACTAAGAAGGCCGACGAGCTGATGAGCGAGGCCTATGCGCATCTCTACCGCCTGCCGCAGACCGGCCTGCGCTTCTTCACCGTCTATGGACCATGGGGGCGGCCCGACATGGCCGTCTGGGGCTTTACCCAGAAGATCCTCGCTGGCGAGGCGATCGAGGTCTTCAACCACGGCCGGATGCGACGCGACTTCACCTTCATCGATGATATCGTCACCGGCGTCATCGCCTCGCTCGATTCACCGCCGCCTGACGACGGCGCCGAAAAGGCCGGCGGCAGCGTCTCGCCACATCGGCTCTACAATATCGGCAACAACCGCGCCGAGGAACTCGAGACGCTGATCGCGCTGATCGAGCAGGCCTGCGGCGTACCGGCCAAGCGCATCGACAAGGAAATGCAGCCCGGCGACGTTCCCGCGACCTACGCCGATCTCTCCGCGATCGAACGCGACCTCGGATTTCGACCGACCACCCCGCTCGCCGTCGGTATCCCACGCTGGATGGAATGGTATCGGCGCTATACCGGCGCATGAAGGCGCAGCATCTCCCGCGAGCATTATCTATCGCCGATCTTGGCGGCGCATGATCTGATCGGCCGCGTCGGATGGTGCTCGATCCAGATAAGTATCGAGAGCTGTCCGATCACCAATTCGATGGCGCGTCGGGCACCTGCTGACGACGCGAACGTGGCCGGCCAGCCGTCGTCGAGACGACGTTGGTCTTTGCCGACGCGCGGGCTTCGGACGAGCGCCCAATGGATCGTGCATCGCTCGACGCGCATCGCATAACACGGACATGAGGTGTGGCTGCTGTTCTCCCGTCATTGCGACGTTCCGCAGAGATGATCGTCGTTTGAGGCAGCACCGACGTGACACTGTTCCCGCGCAAGGCGACAGGAGCGCGCCGGCCGGCGCTGACGCGAGCGTTTTCCAATCGATATTCTAGGTTAAGCGCATGCTCACCAATGTCGAAGCCAAAGCATTAGATTATAGACGATATCTAGTCCGCGGGTCTCATCTTGCGTGCGGGCGGTATGACAAATCTTTCGAAAACCAATAGCGCATCGACTGTCACCGGCGTCGCGTCTTCGCTGCCGGACATGCTCGCTCCATATGATTACGTCCAGGATGGCGATGTTTCTCTGAACAGTGACTGGAACGCGGTCGGCGCGACAGCGCCGATGCCTGTATCGTCGACGTTGACGGGAACGGACGGGCCGGACCAATTGGCGGGGCAGAGCGGCGACGACACGATCGCGGGCGGACGGGGCAACGATGTGTTGACGGGCGGGGGCGGCAACGACCTGTTCGTGTTCGGCGCAGCGGGGGGCAACGACACGATCACCGACTTCGCGGCGAAGGGCGTCGGGGTTGACCGGATCCAGCTCTCCGGCCTGCACTATGCGACGATGGCGCAGCTTCAGCCGCACATCGTCCAGAGCGGCAGCGATACCGTCATCACGCTCGACGCAGCCGACAGCATTACCTTGAAGAACGTCCAGGCGAGCGATCTCGGCGCCGCCAACGTCCAGTTCGCGAGCCCGAGCCCGGTCATCCCGGCAGCGCATGCCTTCGAGATGGGAATCAACCTGACCGGTGCCGAGTATATCGGACCGGCGGGACAAAAGACCGGCATCGATTATTTCCCGACCCACGACGAGATCCAGTATTTCGCCGCCAAGGGAATGACCGACATCCGGCTCGCAATCTCGTGGGAGAACCTGCAGCCCAAGCTCGGCGGCCCGCTTGATACGGCTTACCTCGCCAAGCTCCAGGACGACATCGCCTATGCGAAGTCGCAGGGCATGAACGTCATCATCGACATGCACAATTACGGCGCGTACGGTGGCAACCTGATCGGCACCGCCGCGGTGCCGACCAGCGCCTTCGCCGATGTCTGGGGCAAGCTCGCGACGACGTTCGCGACCGCCACCAACGTCCGGTTCGACCTGATGAACGAGCCCCAGCAGGCCACTGCGACCGACTGGCTGGGCATGGCCAACGCCGCCATCGCCGCGATCC
>CAZZZX010000484.1:0-3004 GCA_964658585.1 uncultured Novosphingobium sp. | reverse complement strand
AGGTGATGACCGTGATCGCGCTCGAATCGGATCGCTATAACGATGTCGTGCTGCACTGGGCGGTGCTGCTGATGCTGCTCGGGCTCGCGCTCGTCGCCGCGCTGCCGCCGCTATCGCATCTCCTCGTCGAACCCATCGCCGGGCGCTGGGAGACGCCGCGGACCGGCGAGCTGGTGCTCGCGCTGCTCGTCCTCGAGATCGCGCTGTTCCTCGCCGGCCGCTTCGTCTTCGGGCTGGCCGCGATGCGTCGCCTGCTGACGCCGCCCGCCACCGCGACGCGGCGCGTGCGGCGGCGCGCGTCATTGCTGTTCCGGCTCGCCGCGGAGAACCGGACACGCGCACGGACCGGCGTACTCGTCTATCTCAGCCTTACCGAACGCCGCGCCGAGATCGTCGCGGACGAGGCGATCAACGGCAAGGTCGCGCCCGAGGCGTGGGGCGAGGCGATGCACGCACTGATCGACGCGGTGCGCGACGACCGCCCCGCGGACGGCATGATCGCCGCGGTCGAGAAGATCGGCGTGCTGCTCGCCGCGCATTTCCCGCGATCGGCGGACGACATCAACGAGCTTCCCGATCGGCTGATCGTGCTGTGAGCGATCCCGATCGCGACCTGCCCGAGCAGGTCCGCTGGCAGGGCAGGTTCATCGCGGCCAGGACACGCGGCAAATGGGAATATGTCGCCCGCACCCGCGATGTCCGCGCCGCGGTGATGCTCGCGATCGCCGACGATGATGCGCGCCGCGTCCTGCTGGTCGAGCAGTATCGCGTGCCGCTCGGCCGCGTCTGCCTCGAACTGCCCGCGGGGCTGGTCGGCGACGAGACCGAGGGCGAGGCGATCGAGGATGCGGCGCGGCGCGAGCTGATCGAGGAGACCGGCTATGACGCCGCGCGGATCGAGCGGCTGGGCGAGTTCGCCTCCTCGCCGGGACTGGTGTCGGAGACCTTCACGCTGGTCCGCTGCTCCGGGCTGACCCGGGTGAGCGCGGGCGGCGGTGTCGCGGACGAGGACATCACCGTGCATCGCGTGCCGCTGGCGGACATCGCCGCGTTCGTCGCGGCCCGGCGCGACGCGGGCATCGCGATCGACGTCAAGCTGCTCGCGCTGCTCGGCGGCGGGTGGCTCGCCGACCGCGGCTGACCCGCCGCCCGTCGCCCGCGGCCTGAAGGCCGAGCTTGGGGGTGCAGCAGGAGAGTTCGTTTGCCCGTGCGCCCGTTTTGCTCTTGATGGCGCGCGACGCAGCAACGGACGACCCAGTGACCAAGACGCTGACCCATCTTCAACGACTGGAGGCCGAGAGCATCCACATCCTGCGCGAGGTGGTGGCCGAGGCGGAGCGGCCGGTGATGCTCTATTCGGTGGGCAAGGATTCGGCGGTGATGCTGCACCTCGCACGCAAGGCATTTTATCCCTCGCCGCCGCCCTTCCCGCTGCTCCATGTCGATACGACCTGGAAATTCAAGGCGATGTACGCGCTTCGCGACAAGGCGGCGCGCGATGCGGGCATGGAACTGCTGGTCTACCGGAATCCCGACGCCGCGGCGCGCGGGATCAACCCGTTCGACCATGGCCCGCTCCACACCGACCTGTGGAAGACCGAAGGGCTGAAGCAGGCGCTCGACAAATATGGTTTCGACGCGGCATTCGGCGGCGCGCGGCGCGACGAGGAGAAGAGCCGCGCCAAGGAACGCGTCTTCTCGTTCCGATCGGCCAATCACCGCTGGGATCCCAAGAACCAGCGCCCCGAATTGTGGAATCTCTACAATGCGCGCAAGGCCAAGGGCGAGAGCATCCGCGTCTTCCCGATCTCGAACTGGACCGAGCTCGACATCTGGCAATATATCCATCTGGAAGGCATCGAGATCGTGCCGCTGTATTTCGCGGCGCCGCGCCCCACCGTCGAGCGCGACGGGATGCTCCTGATGGTCGACGACGAGCGCTTCCGGCTGAACCCGGGCGAGACCCCGACTATGCGCTCGATCCGCTTCCGCACGCTCGGCTGCTATCCGCTGACCGGCGCGGTCGAGAGCGAGGCGACGACGCTGCCGGAGGTCATCCAGGAGATGCTGCTGACCACCACCTCGGAGCGCCAGGGCCGTGCGATCGACAAGGATGGTGGCGACGCCAGCATGGAAAAGAAGAAGCAGGAGGGCTATTTCTGATGACCTCTGCGGACCCCATCTACAAGACCGACGCGCTGATCGCCGAGGACATCGACGCCTATCTGGTGCAGCACCAGAACAAGTCGCTGCTGCGCTTCATCACCTGCGGATCGGTCGACGACGGCAAGTCCACGCTGATCGGGCGGCTGCTCTACGACAGCAAGATGATCTTCGAGGACCAGCTCGCGACGCTGGAGGCGGACAGCCGGCGCGTCGGCACGCAGGGCGGCGAGATCGATTTCGCGCTGCTCGTCGACGGTCTCGCCGCCGAGCGCGAGCAGGGCATCACGATCGACGTCGCCTATCGCTTCTTCGCGACCGAGAAACGCAAGTTCATCGTCGCCGACACGCCGGGCCACGAGCAATATACCCGCAACATGGTGACCGGCGCGTCGACCGCCGACCTCGCCGTGATCCTGATCGACGCGCGCAAGGGCGTGCTCACCCAGACGCGGCGACACTCGTACCTCGCCCACCTGATCGGCATCCGCAACCTCGTGCTGGCGGTCAACAAGATGGATCTGGTCGGGTACGACCGGGCCCGGTACGATGCGATCGTCGCGGACTATGCGGCGTTCGCGCAATCGATCGGCATCACCGCCTTCACGCCGATGCCGATCTCGGGCTTCAGGGGCGACAACGTCACGTCGCGGTCCGCGAACACGCCCTGGTATGACGGGCCGACGCTGATGACGCATCTCGAGACGGTCGGGCTCGACGTCGCCTCGGCACAGGCCGGGGCGTTCCGGATGCCCGTGCAATGGGTCAACCGCCCCAATCTCGATTTCCGGGGTTTCTCGGGGCTGATCGCGACGGGCGCGGTGGCGCCCGGCGACAGGGT
>CAZZZX010000483.1:0-3019 GCA_964658585.1 uncultured Novosphingobium sp. | reverse complement strand
GCGGCGCGCAGCAGACCGATGGCGAGCAGTCGCTGCGCGGCCTGCTGATCGACCGCACCGCGACGATCAACCTCAAGCCCGAGCTCGAGATCTTCGCCGACGACGTCAAATGCGCGCACGGCGCCACCGTCGGCGAGCTCGACCGGCAGGCGCTGTTCTATGCCGAGAGCCGCGGCATCCCGCGCGCGCGCGCCGAGGCGCTGCTCACCCGCGCCTTCGTCGCGGACGCGCTCGACCGGATCGGCGAGGCGGCGGCGCGCGAGGCGTTCCTGGCGGATGCGGATCGCTGGCTGGAGGCGTCGCTATGAAGCATTTTCCCACAGCCCACCGGTCGTGCCATGATCGTCGGACCATGATCCTGCCCGCCCATCGCCGCACCCGTCGCCGCGCGGCGGCTCGCGGGGGGGCGATCGACCCCCGACGTGGCGGCAACTTCGTCAGCTTCCGCACATCGCGACTCGGCTGCTCGGAGGCCCTTGCATGAGCACCATCCTCGCCGATCGCCCGCTCGATCTGGTCGCCGATTTCCCGGCGATCCCGGAGGGCTGGGCCTATCTCGACACCGCCGCCACCGCGCAGAAGCCGCGCCCGGTGATCGACGCGATCACGCGCGCCTATGACACGACCTACGCCACCGTGCATCGCGGCGTGTACCAGCGCTCCGCCGACATGACGCTCGCCTACGAGGCGGCGCGGCGGCGGGTGGCGACCTTCGTCGGCGCGGGCTCGGAGGCCGAGATCGTCTTCGTCCGCGGCGCGACCGAGGCGATCAATCTGGTGGCGCAATGCTGGGCGGGGACGCAGCTCGAGGCCGGCGACCGTATCCTGTTGAGCCGGCTCGAGCATCACTCGAACATCGTGCCATGGCAGCTCGTCGCCGAGCGTATCGGCGTCGCGATCGACGTCTGCCCGCTGACCGCGGACGGCCGCATCGATCTCGACGCGGCCGAGGCGATGCTGACCCCCGCGCACCGGCTGGTCGCGCTCGCGCATGTTTCCAACGTGCTCGGCTCGGTGCTCGACGTGAAGCGCGCCGCCGATCTGGCACACCGCGTCGGCGCGAAGCTGCTCGTCGACGGGTGCCAGGCGGTGGCGCGGCTGCCCGTCGACGTCGCCGCGATGGATTGCGACTTCTACGCGTTTTCGGGGCATAAATTATATGGCCCGACCGGGATCGGCATATTGTGGGCGCGGCCCGAGCTGCTCGACGCGATGCCGCCCTGGCAGGGCGGCGGCTCGATGATCGACAAGGTGACGTTCGAGCGCACCACCTATCTGCCCGCGCCGATGCGCTTCGAGGCGGGAACGCCGCATATCGTCGGCGCGCTCGGGCTGGCGGCGGCGATCGACTATGTCGAGGGCATCGGCCTCGATCGCATCCATGCCCACGAAACCGCTCTGGTGACGGAGACGCGCGCGGCGCTGTCGTCGCTCAATTCGGTCCGTCTGTTCGGGCCGCAGGACAGTGCGGGCATCGTCAGCTTCGCGGTCGAGGGGGTGCATCCCCATGATGTCGGCACCATATTGGACGAGGGCCGGGTGGCGATCCGCGCGGGTCATCATTGCGCGCAGCCGCTGATGACGGCGCTGGGCGTCGAGGCGACCGCGCGCGCCAGCTTCGGCGTGTATAACGGCCCGCAGGATATCGAGGCGCTGGTAAGGGGCATCGAACGCGTGACGAGGATCTTCGGATGAGCGACGTGATCGCCGAGACCATGGATGGGCGGCCCGAGCGACCGCGGCTGACCGACGCCGACGTCCGCCCCGCGCCGGGCGATGCGCCGGAGGGCGAGACGCGCGCGAGAGACTATCTCGACGGCTTCTATGCCGCCCGCGCGCCCGATCTGGCACCCGGTGAGCCCGGTCACCCGCTCTACGACGCGGTGATCGAGGCGCTCAAGGAGATCTACGATCCCGAGATTCCGGTGAACATCTACGATCTCGGGCTGGTCTATAATGTCGAGTTCGCCGACGCCCACGCGATCGTCACGATGACGCTGACCACGCCCAACTGCCCGGTCGCCGAATCGATGCCGGGCGAGGTCGAGATGCGCGTCGGCGCGGTGCCCGGCGTCGGCTCGGCCGAGGTCAACCTGATCTGGGATCCGCCCTGGGATCCGCAGAAGATGTCCGACGAGGCCAAGCTCGAGCTCGGGATGCTTTGACCGCGGATCAAGGTGATACTGTGATCCGGGTAGACGGAAGGTTGTAGAAGAGATGGCCACGAAAGTCCGCACCCGCCCCGCCGCGGTGATCCTGACGGCTTCGGCCGAACGGCGCATCGCCGATCTGATGGCACGCGCGCCCGACGGCACGATCGGCGTCAAGCTCTCGACGCCGCGGCGCGGCTGTTCGGGGCTGGCCTATTCGGTCGACTATGTGTCGCAGGCGAACCCGATGGACGAGCGCATCGAGACGCCGGGCGGCACCTTCTTCATCGACGCCGGATCGGTGCTCTACCTGATCGGCTCGACGATGGACTGGGTCGACGACGATTTCACCGCGGGCTTCGTGTTCGCCAACCCCAACGCCAAGGGTGCCTGCGGCTGCGGGGAGAGTTTCACGGTCTGAATAGGGGCCCGTTCAGGGGGCCGGTTCCGTCTTCTTGAACATCCCCGAGCTCACGAACCCGATCGGCTCCATCGCCATCGCGTCCTGCTTGAGGTGCGCGGCCATCTGCTCGTAGTCGCGCTCCATCTCGGGTGTCACCGAGGCGCGGCTGTCGAGCAGGCCCGCCTCGAAATCGGCCATCGTCACCACCGGCGCATCCAGCGCACGGCGCAGCGCGGTGAGGCCCGCGCGCCGTACCAGATCCTCGAGATCGGCGCCGGTGAAGCGATCGGTCTTCGCGGCCAGCGCCGCCAGATCGACATCCGCGCCGAGCGGCATCCGGGCGGTATGGATGCCGAGGATGCGCTCGCGTCCCGGCTGGTCGGGCACCGCGACATAGACCAGCTCGTCGAACCGGCCCGGCCGCAACAGCGCCGCCCGGTGACCCTGTTCTCCGGCCAGTGGGCCG
>CAZZZX010000482.1:0-3035 GCA_964658585.1 uncultured Novosphingobium sp. | reverse complement strand
ATCTATTTCGCGCGGGCACAGGTCGCCGAGCGCCTGAAGTCGGCCGAGGAAAGCCTTCCCAAGGACGTGAACCCAGAGATGGGCCCGATCGCCACAGGTCTCGGCGAAGTCTATATGTGGACCGTCCGCATGGGTGAGCTCGGCGCGGGCAAGCATTCCCAAGGCGAGCCCGGCCTCCAGCGCGATGGCAGCTATATCACGCCCGAAGGAGAGCACCTGACCAGTGCCGCCGATCAGGCAACCTACCTGCGCACGGTGCAAGATTGGATCGTCACGCCGCTCCTCAAGAACACACCAGGTCTCGCCGGGATCGACTCGATCGGCGGCTATGTGAAGCAATATCTGGTGGTGCCAGACGTCCAGCGCCTCGCTGCGCTCAACCTCAGCCTGGGTGATCTCGCCACCGCGCTCGAGCGCAACAATACGAGCGTCGGTGCCGGCACGGTCGATCGCAACGGCGAAGGCCTCGCGGTCCGCGCGGATGCGCGCGTCCAGAATGCCGGCGACCTCGCCAGAACCGTGATTGCCACCCGCGAAGGCGTGCCGATCCTGCTCAGTCAGGTCGCAAGCGTTCGCACCGGGCAGGCTGTCCGGATGGGCTCCGCGTCAGAGAATGGCCGCGAGGTAGTGGCCGGCACCGCCGTTATGCGGATCGGTGAAAATAGCCGCACGATCGCGACGGCAGTCGCCGATAGGTTGGCCACGATCAATCCGTCGCTGCCGCCCGACATCGTCGTCCAGCCGGTCCTTGACCGTACCGCCTTGGTCAATTCGACGATTGCTACGGTCGCCAAGAACCTCGGCGAAGGCGCGCTTCTCGTCATTGTCGTCCTGTTCCTACTGCTCGGCAACTTCCGCGCTGCGCTGATCGCGGCATTGGTGATTCCGATCGCCATGCTGATGACGGGCGCCGGCATGCTCAAGGCCGGCGTGTCGGCCAATCTGATGAGCATGGGTGCGCTCGATTTTGGGCTGATCGTCGATGGTGCCGTCATCATCGTCGAGAATGCGCTACGACGGCTTGCGGAGCGCCAGCATGACAAGGGGAGCCTGCTGACGCTCGAAGAACGGCTCGCGATTGTCGCGAGCTCCGCCAAGGAGATGATCCGGCCTTCGGTCTACGGCCAGGCAATCATCATCCTGGTCTATGCGCCATTGCTCACTCTCACGGGCGTCGAGGGCAAGACGTTCCAGCCGATGGCGTTGACCGTGATCATTGCGTTGGTCTGTGCCTTCATCCTGTCGCTGACCTTCGTGCCCGCGGCGATCGCCTGTCTTCTCAGTAAGCGGGTCGAGGAAAAGGAAAGCCGGCTGATCGGCGGGATCAAGCGCCGTTATGAGCCGGGCTTGGTCCGCGCAATGAGGCGGCCAAGCCTGACGCTCGGCATAGCGATTGGCGGACTTGTGGTCGCCGCTGGCGCATTCACGACGCTGGGACAGGTCTTCCTACCGCAGCTCGACGAAGGCGACGTGCTGATCCAAGCGCTCCGCATTCCCGGCACTTCGGTCGCACAGAGCCAAGCAATGCAGTTCCAGATCGAAAAGGCGATCGCGAAGCACCCCGAGGTCCGGTTCGTCTTTTCCAAGACGGGTACTTCGGAAGTCGCCTCCGACCCGATGCCGGCGAATGCGACAGACACTTTCGTCATTCTCAAGCCTCGCAAGCAGTGGCCGGATCCGAGCCTTTCCAAGGAGGATGTTGTCGCAAGCCTGGAGAAGCGGCTCTCCGTCCTCCCCGGCAACGCCTATGAGATCACGCAGCCGATCCAGATGCGGTTCAACGAGCTGATCGCAGGGGTCCGGGGCGATGTTGCTGTGAAGGTGTTCGGCGACGACTTCGCCTCGATGAACGCTACCGCCGATCGGGTCGCGGGCGTCCTGCGGCAGACCAAGGGCGCGGTCGATGTGAAGGTCGAGCAGACCGAGGGTCTGCCGATGCTCGATATCAAAGTGAACCGCGATGCGATGGCCCGGCTTGGCGTCACCGCACAGGACGTCCAGGAAACGATCGGCGCAGCGGTCGGCGGTCGCGAAGCCGGGACGATTTATGAGGGCGATCGACGCTTTCCGGTGGTGATCCGGCTCGAAGATGCAGATCGCGCCAATTTCGCGACTCTTGGACAGGTGCCGGTGCCGATCCCAGGAGGGCACTTCGTACCGCTGGCGAGTGTCGCGACGATCGCCGTGGTTGATGGCCCCAATCAGATCAGCCGCGAGAACGGAAAGCGCCGCGTCGTGGTGCAGGCGAACGTGCGCGGGCGCGATGTCGCGAGCGTTGTGAACGATGCCAAGGCTGCCATCGCGAAGGACGTCCGGCTCCCGGCCGGAAGCTATCTCGAATGGGGCGGCCAGTTCGAGAACCTCGCGTCTGCGCGGGATCGACTGGCGCTGGTCGTGCCGGCCTGTTTCGCGCTGATCCTTTTCCTGCTCTACGGTGCGCTCGGGTCGGCGCGCGACGCGGCGATCGTCTTCACGGGCGTGCCGCTGGCGCTGGCTGGTGGCGTGCTGGCGCTGGTGCTACGCGGCATGCCCTTTTCGATCTCGGCCGCGGTGGGCTTCATCGCGCTGTCCGGTATCGCGGTGCTCAACGGGCTGGTGATGGTAACGTCGATCCAGGATCTGATGCGCGACGGAAGGACCCGCGCGCAAGCCAGCGTGGAGGGCGCGATGCTAAGGCTCCGTCCCGTCGTAATGACGGCGCTGGTCGCTTCGCTTGGCTTCGTCCCCATGGCGCTCGGTCATGGTGCTGGAGCGGAGGTGCAGAAGCCACTCGCAACCGTAGTCATCGGGGGACTGATTTCGGCGACATTGCTGACGCTGTTCGTCCTGCCGACACTTTATGCGTTGTGGGGACGTCGCGAGATGCCCGTCTCGCAAACCGGCCGTGCCGAAGATCCGTTGCCTCAACCCGCTGCCATGCCCGCCTAGGAGATCAAGAATGTCGGAAACCACGCCCGGGCACAGCCACGGCGAGCATGATCACGATGACCACGACCATAGCGCGCACGGGCACTCCCATGCCGGGCATTCCCACG
>CAZZZX010000481.1:0-3037 GCA_964658585.1 uncultured Novosphingobium sp. | reverse complement strand
ACCGCCGCGCTGTTCGCCGCCGCCTGCCGGATTTCCGCGGTCGTCGCCGAACGCAGCGAGGCCGACGAGGCGGCGCTCGATGCCTATGGCCGCTATCTCGGCATCGCCTTCCAGCTCGTCGACGACGCGATCGATTATGCGTCGAGCGCCGAGACCATGGGCAAGGACACCGGCGACGATTTCCGCGACGGCAAGGTGACGCTGCCCGTCATCCTCGCCTATGCGCGCGGCGACGCCGAGGACCGGCGCTTCTGGAAGGAAGCGATCGAGGGCCACCGCAACCGCGACGCCGATCTCGCACATGCGCGCACGCTGTTCGAGCGCACCGGCGCGATCGCCGACACGCTGGCGCGCGCGCGGCATTACGGCGCGCGGGCGATCGACGCGCTCGGTCGCTTCCCCGACGGCCGCGCCAAGGCCGCGCTGATCGAGTCGGCGGAATTCGCGGTGAGCCGGGCCTATTGAGGTGACCGCTCGCTCCGCTCGGCCCGGATGCGAGAAGAACCGCCGATGCCCTCATGGGCCTTGCGGCAGGCGGTAGGGTGCGGGATGCCATCCTGTCCCCGCAAGGGTCTGCGTCCCTCTTTCCATCGGCCGCCGACCATAGACCTTGGTCGCCCCGGGTCCGGCGGTGCTTCCCAGGACGGGGCGACCGTACTAACGGTGGGTGTGACATCGCGCCGCTCGACCTGGTTCGCGCTGGGGCTCCTCGCCCTCCAGGCGCCTTGCAGCGCCGCGACGTCGACCGCCACTTTCGCGCCCGCGGCGTTCGGCACCGTCGCCTTGCTGTCCAGCGACCTGTTCAACCGCCAGAGCATCTGCGCGTTCGGCAGCCTGCTCACGCAAGGGTACAGCGTCCTCGCGACCGGCTCGGGCGCGGGCGGCGCCTTCACCATCGCCAGCGGGTCGGCGACGATCCCCTATGAACTTCAATGGGCGCAAACCGGCGGCGCGACCTCGGGCACCAACGTCGTCGCTAACGTGTCGCTCCCGAACCAGGCCGAATCGGGGATCCTCGCGGGCGTCGGCTGCGCGGTCGGCGTCACCACCGCGACCTCGATCGTCATCGTGCGATCGTCGTCGCTGCTGCAGGCGACCGCCGGGAGCTACAGCGGCACCCTGACGATCATATTGACGACGCAATGACGCGCGCGCGGTGGACGGTGGCCGCCGCCGCCCCGGCGATCGCGCTGTTCGCCGGCATGGCCGACCCCGCGTCTGCGGCGACGATCCCGATCAGCCTGACGCTGCCGATGTTCGTGCAGATCACCGGGCTCAGCGACGTCGTCTTCGCCAACCTCTCGCCCAGTGCCGATGCGGTGAGCAGCCAGAATGTCTGTACCTTCTCGAACACCGTGACGCGCTCCTATACCGTGGTCGCATCGGGCAGCGGTACCGGTGCCGCGTTCCTGCTCGCCAACAGCGGGCGGACGAGCGTCGCCTACAGCGTCGGCTGGGCCGGGACGAGCGGGAGCACGGGCACGACGGCGTTGACCGCGGGCGTGTCCTCCGCCGCCTTCACCGGGGCGGCAACCACGCCCGGCTGCACGATCGGAAGTTCGACCACCGCCACCCTGAAGATCACGATCGCGGCGGCGGATCTCCAGACCATGACCGCGGGCACGACCTATACCGGGACGCTGACGCTCGTCATCTCGCCGAGCTGATCCCGGGGTCCAAGCCCGATCATGCCGACGAGCCGCTGCATCGCTCCCGCCCTGCTCCTGGCCCTGACCCGGTCACGGCCGTTGGCCTGATCGGGTTTGGGCCCTAAGGGCGGCTGCGTGACGCTTCCGATCCATGCCGTGCTGCCCGATCTGCTCGCCGCGCTCGCCGCGCACTCCGCCGCGGTGCTGGTCGCGCCGCCGGGAGCGGGCAAGACCACCGCGGTCGCGCCGGCGCTGCTCGGGGAGGGCTGGTGCACCGGCGACGTGCTGCTGCTCTCGCCGCGCCGGCTCGCCGCGCGCGCCACCGCGGAGCGGATGGCGGAGACCTCGGGCGAGGCGGTCGGTCGGACCTTCGGCTATGCGACGCGGCTCGATACCAGGCGCTCGGCGGCGACGCGGGTGACGGTGCTGACCGAGGGCATCTTCCGCAACCGCATCCAGACCGATCCCGAACTGGCGGGTGTCTCGGTAGTGCTGTTCGACGAGGTCCATGAGCGCAGCCTCGACAGCGATTTCGGGCTGGCGCTGGCGCTCGACGTGCAGGCGGCGCTGCGTCCCGATCTCAGGCTGGTGGCGATGTCGGCGACGCTCGACGGCGCGCGCTTCGCCGCGCTGATCGGGGAAGGCACGCCGATCGTCGAGAGCGCCGGGCGCGCCTGGCCGCTCGACATCCGTCATATCGGCCGCGATCCGACCGAGCGAATCGAGGATGCGGTCGCCGCCGCCTGCCGCCGTGCGCTCGGCGAGACGGCAGGGGGCGTGCTCGCCTTCCTTCCCGGCGTCGCAGAGATCGAGCGCACCGCCGAGCGGCTCGACCGGTTGCCCGCGGACGTGGTGTTGCATCGCCTCCATGGCAGCCTCGAAGCAGTCGAGCAGCGTGCCGCGATCCAGGCCGCGCCGCCCGGCGTGCGCAAGCTCGTCCTCGCGACGAGCATCGCCGAGACCAGCCTGACGCTCGACGGGGTACGGGTGGTGGTGGACTCGGGGTTGGCGCGGCGGCCGCGCTACGACCGCGCCGCGGGCGTCACGCGGCTTTCGACCGAACGGGTGAGCCGCGCGGCGGCGACGCAGCGCGCCGGGCGTGCCGCGCGCCAGGGGCCGGGGGTCGCCTATCGTTTGTGGGAGGCGGCGGCGGAGGCGGGACTGCCCGCCTATGATCCGCCCGAGATCCTCGAGGCCGATCTCTCCGCGCTGCTGCTCGATTGCGCGCTGTGGGGGGTGAGCGATCCGGCGGCGCTGCGCTGGCTCGACCCGCCGCCCGCCGCCGCGATCGCCGAGGCGCGCAGCCGGCTCGCGGGGATCGGCGCGCTCGACGGCGACGGGCGGCCGACCGCGCATGGCCGAGCGGTCGCCGCGCTGCCCGTCGCACC
>CAZZZX010000480.1:0-3038 GCA_964658585.1 uncultured Novosphingobium sp. | reverse complement strand
CAACACTGCCCGCCCGGCCCCGAGGCAGCGGTTCGTGCGCTTAGGGTAAGTCTCACGCAGGGGCTAACGAGGGCCGCTTTCCTGAGCGCCGGGGCATTTCAGGCCTCTCATCGTGCGTGCCGAGCCATCCGTCGCGTAGAAGAAGATCGTATCGGTCGTGCAAGCCTGCTTGCGAAGCGGTGCCGTAGCGGTGACGACGCTTCCCGTCTGCGAAGTTCGAGGCGTGATCTTGAGGTCTGCCATGGTCTTGGCGACGCAATCATTCTGATCCGGGGTCAAAGACGGAGAGGCCTCGATCCGCGCGTAACCGTCGCTATAACGATCGAGCCGGAACAGCGAGCCGTCGATGGCGCAGGTCGCAAGGATAGTCGAGGTCGCCTTGCCGCTGTCCCACCTGCTCTGGAGCGTACTCGACTGCTGAGTATCTGAAGCGGCATCGACGATCGACAGCGGAATGCCGAGCATCATGGCGAATAGACCCGCCTGCCATGTCTTCATTAGCTCGCCTCATTCAAATCAAACCAAGCGATTCTTCCAGCATGGATCTCCAGGCCGGTCGCAGTCCCGCTCCCTGTCGCAGCTTTCCAATACACGGAGACGGGCCGCGATGTCGAGGCTCCCGTCGCCACCGCTCTACCGCGACGATCGTGCGTGGCGGCGGACCGTGTACGCGGCTAGTTCTTCGCGAAGAGATAATAGCCCCTGTCGGGCTTGAGCATCGCCTTTCCGGCCATGCGCGCTAACCGCGCCGATGATTTTGCGAAGCGCGGCAGAGACGCCAGGTCGATGCCGACGGTGCCCATCCGCACACGGCTGACGAGTTTGACGTCGTTGGCGTTGGCGAGCCAGTCTCGCCGGCGAGAAGGCGTTGAGATGTTCGAGCGGCTGGACGGAAATGAACGCATCGTCGGTCGACCGGGCTGGGCGACGCTTCAACATGGGGTAATCGCGGGAGCGAGTCGCCATGTGCAGTCTTGGATTTGATGCTGAATGAGGTGGTTGTTCCCCGATAGATGAAGAACGGGCTCTCGATTGATGACCGGGCCCAGCATCAACGGAGAACAACCATGGGTGAGTATATCGGTCTCAACGTGTCTCTGAAAGAGACGGCGGTGTCGGTGCGCCGCGCCGGCAGGCGGGTCTGGCGGGGCAAGTGCCCATCCGATCCGACGCTCATCGCCGAACTGATCCGCAAGCATGCGCCCAACGTCGAGCGGGTGGTGTTCGAGACTAGTCCGCTGTCCGTGTGGTTCTATCATGCGCTGACCGCCGAGAGGCTGCCGGTGATCTGCATCGATGCGCGTCATGCCAAGGCGGCGCTCGACATGGCGGCGAACAAAACGGACGCCAATGACGCCGACGGGCTCGCTCATCTCGCCGAGGTCGGTTTCTATCGCGCGGTCCGGGTAAAAGGGTTCGACAGCATGCTCGCCCGGTCGCTGGTCGCAGCTCGCATCAGGCTCGTCAGGATCGCGACCGAGCTGTCGAATCAGGTACGCGGACTGATAAAGACGCTCGGGCTGATCGTCCCGCGCAGCACCGGCGGCAATTTCGAAACTCATGTCGATGCCCTGCTTGCAGACCATGCCGATCTCGCCCGCATCATCCGTCCGCTGATCGATGCCTGGCGCAACGTGCGAGTCCATGCCGCCGAACTCGGGCGCCAGATTCTTGCCAACGCGCGCCGCAGCGAGGGTGCCAGCTCCTCATGTCGATTCCCGGCATCGGCGCGGTGACCGCCACCTCCTTCATCACCGCCATCGAAGACCCTGCAAACTTCAGACGATCGCGCTCGGTCGGCGCATGGCTCGGCCTGACGACCCGGCGCTATCAGTCCGGCGAGGTAGATCATGACGGCCACATCTCTCGGCGCGGCGATCCTCACCTGCGCGGGCTCCTCTACGAGGCTGCAACGGTCATCCTGACCCGGAGCCGGGCCGAGAGCGACCTGCGCAGCTGGGGCTTGAAGCTGCGCGAGAAGATTGGCTTCAAGCGCGCTGCCGTCGCGGTGGCCCGCAAGCTTGCGGTCATCATGCATGCCATGCTCAGGTCTGGCGAATTGTTCAACCGCGCGCCAGCCGCGGTCTGACGACAAGCTCAACGCGCCCATGGCGTGACGAGGCGTCCCTGCCGGGACGTAGGCCGGCCCATTCCGCAGAGTGCGTTGCACCTTGAGCTCCGGCTTCGAAGCGTGCGTCTCAAACATCGGAAGGGCCGCCCGCGAAGCACCATCATGCGGCGGCTCATGCCGACCGAGAAGACGACCATGCTCCCGGCAAACGACTCCCCACGCAACAACGCGCTTGCATCACCAGCCGCGATTAGACGACGCTCTGTAATAGTGTGATTCGGCGGCCAACCCCTTCGCGCGAAGGAGTGAGGCGGCGTTGGGCCGCGCTGGCACGGCGACCTTGAACAGGCAGCGAGTGGCGCGTGCCAGCCGCGCAAAATCACGGCCGGGCTGGATCAGATGCTCGAGCACCTGCTCGGTGTGGACGATGTCGAAGCTCATCGCACCGATCGCATCATCGTCGAATCTGCACGCCGAGCGTCGCCGCGAGACGATGCTTGTCCTCGCCGATCTCGGTTGCGAAGACGGTTGCGCCGAATGCACGGGCCACCCGGGCAAGCCGCCCATAGCCCATGCCGTAATCAAGCATCGTGATCTCGCTCGGATGTTTGCCGGTCGCCTGGAACAGCGCCTGGAGCTCGCCTGCGACTTTGTCGAAGCCGGCGATCGTCAGCAGCTTTCGTCCAGTTCAGATACGAGCGCCGGTTGGATCATCTAGGTATAGATCTTCTCCAATAGCGCGTCATCCGGGACGTTGATCTGGAAGAGGAGATCGCATGTCTCAATGATCGACTTCGAAGATCTCCTCTCCGGGGGATAGTGGCCAGTCGAACATCCCCTCTTCGCGATAATGACTGTCTAGGGTCCAAACCCAATCAGCGGGTTGAGCTGGAGCGGCCTTCCTGATTCACTGGTGGCGTGGATCATGGGAGGCGGTCATGGCGCTGTTTTGGTTGTCGGACGAGGC
>CAZZZX010000479.1:0-3053 GCA_964658585.1 uncultured Novosphingobium sp. | reverse complement strand
CGACCGGGCGGCAGCGGCGCGCTTCGGCCTCAATATTACCGATGTTCAGCAGATCGTCTCGGGCGCGATCGGCGGCGAGACGATCGGCGAGACCGTCGAGGGTCTCGCCCGCTATCCGATCAGCGTCCGCTATCCACGCGAGCTGCGTGACAGTCTCGAAGGATTGCGGACGCTACCGATCGTCACACCTTCGGGGCAGCAGATCACGCTCGGCACCGTCGCCGGCGTGGCGATCGCCGATGGTCCGCCGATGCTCAAGACAGAGAACGGGCGACCATCGACCTGGGTCTATGTCGATGTGCGCGGGCGCGACCTCGCCTCCGTCGTCGGCGACCTGCGGGCCTCGGTCGAACGTCAGGTTAAGCTCAGCCCCGGCGTCTCGATCGCCTACACGGGCCAGTTCGAATATCTCCAGCGCGCCGAAGCCCGGTTGCTGCTGGTCGTCCCGGCGACGCTCGCGATCATCTTCCTGCTGCTCTATCTGACGTTCCGGCGGTTCGACGAGGCCGCGCTAATCATGGGCACGCTGCCGTTTGCGCTGACCGGCGGAATCTGGACGCTCTACCTGCTCGGCTACAACCAGTCGGTCGCGACCGGCGTCGGTTTCATCGCGCTCGCGGGCGTCTCGGCTGAGTTCGGCGTCGTGATGCTGATCTACCTGCGTCAGGCGCTGGCCGCGCGCGGCACCGACCCGGATGGCGCGCAGGTCGAGGACGCGATCCGCGAAGGCGCGCTGCTGCGTGTTCGGCCCAAGGCGATGACGGTTGCGGTGATTGTCGCTGGGCTGCTGCCGATCCTGCTCGGGCATGGCGCGGGCTCGGAGGTCATGAGCCGGATCGCAGCACCGATGATCGGCGGCATGCTGACCGCGCCTTTGCTCTCGATGTTCGTCCTGCCCGCCGCCTTCCTGCTGCTCCGGCGCAGGCGCGGCCAAATCCAATCGCTCACCACCCAAACCCAATAAAGGAATGAAGCATGAAGACCTCCATCATCACGGCGTCCGCCCTGATCGCGATCGCGTCGCTCGCCGCTACGCCAAGCCTAGCCGGGATGCCTAATATGCCGGGCATGCCCAACAATGCTGCGGCCACAAAGACCGGCAAGGGCGTAGGCGTCATCACCGCGTTCGATCCAAAGGCGGCGAAGATCACGATCGAGCATGGCCCCATCCCGAGCGTCGGTTGGCCGGCCATGACGATGACCTTTGCCGCCAAGCCGCCGGCGCTGTTGAAGGGTCTCAAAGTCGGTCAGACGGTCGCCTTCGACACGCGGGTGCAGGGCGCTGCCGCGGACGTCACGGCGATCCAGCCTCGCTGACCGACCAGGCAGGCGCAGGCGGCACGTTAGCTCACCGGCGCCAGCGCCTCGAGGATGCGACACTCAGCCGTCGTGCCGCCCTGGCACGACGTGATGACTTGGGCGAGTTCGCGACGCAGCGCCTTCAGATCAGCGATCTTGCGGTCGACTTCGCGCAGATGTGCCGTCGCGATGGCATCGATGGTGCAGCAGTCCCGACTGTGATCGTCGGACAGGTCGAGCAGGTCCCTGATCTGTTCGATCGAGAAGCCGAGGTCGCGCGCACGGCGAACGAACGACAGACGAGCAAGATGGTCCGAACCGTATCGCCGGTAGTTAGCGGAGGTCCGTTCGGGCGGCGGTAAGAGTCCGGTCTGCTCGTAGTAGCGGATCGTCTCCACCTTGGTGCCGGTCGCCTCGCCCAGCTCTCCGATACGCATCGCTTGACCCTCTAGTTGCTAGAGGGAGCATATAGGCTTCCTGGCCGAGTCGGTCGAGGATGAGACATGGTTTGCAGCAGTTGCGCCTCGGATAGCGGGGCCCCGAAAACGGACCCCCGCTGGCGGCGCGCGCTATGGATCGCGCTCGTCGTCAACGCCGCCATGTTCTCAGTCGAGATCGTCGCCGGCGTCTCTGGCGGTTCGCGCTCACTTCAAGCCGATGCTCTCGATTTCCTCGGCGACGCTGCAAACTACGCGATTAGCCTCGGTGTCGCTGGCCTCACGCTGACATGGCGGGCGCGCGCAGCTCTGGCCAAGGGTGCCACCCTCGGATTGCTCGGCCTCTATGTGCTGTCCTCCTCACTCTTGGCGGTCTGGCATGGAGGCTTGCCGCACGCCGAGACGATGGGCCTCGTCGGGCTGGTCGCGCTCATCGCCAATGGCGCCGTGGCGATCATGCTGTTCCGCTTCCGGAGCGGCGACGCCAACATGCGCTCGGTGTGGATATGCTCGCGCAACGACGCGATCGGGAATGCTGCCGTCGTCCTGGCGGCCCTCGGCGTCTTCGGTACGGGAACCCGCTGGCCGGACATCCTCGTCGCGATCGTGATGGCAGCGCTCGGCCTGTGGGGCGGCAGCCAGATCATCCGCCAAGCGCTCGGCGAGCTACGCACTCCGTTACGCGCACAGCGAGCATCGACCGTCGTTACAGCCGCAGCGGCATCTGATAGGAGCGAGCCGTGCAGCGCCTGATTGCCTTGTTCCTCGCTTTGTTGCTCTCGGTCTCTGTCGGACTGGGCTCGACGGCCCACGCCATGGAGCCGATCGCCTCGATCGATGCTAGCAATGCGAGCTTCTTTGGTCACTCGCCGGGCGATTCAGACGAGGTGCCGGCGGATGCCGACAAGGGTTATCCGCATCATCACGGCGCCTGCCATGATCATGGCATCGGCGTCCGGGCGACCGCGCAAAGGATCGCAACCAGCGATCCGTTGTCCCAGGCGCGTCCTCGACAGCTGACTCCCATCCTGACCTCGGCTGTTGCCGACACGCTGCGGCGTCCTCCCCGACGCCTGACGATTCGTGAATCCGCCGGCGTGACGCCGCGCGGCTTTTTCGATCCGTCAGGAGCATATCGACATGAACCGCTTCATCGCGGCCTTTCTGGCCGTGACGTCCTGTGCCGCTGTGGCGCAGGCACAGACCACCGAGCCCGCTCCAGGCGGGCCGGTACTTACACTCGCACAGGCACTCGACCTTGCTGGTGCCACAGCACCGAGCGTCGATGCGGCGACTGCCGGCGTGCGCGCCGCATCT
>CAZZZX010000478.1:0-3070 GCA_964658585.1 uncultured Novosphingobium sp. | reverse complement strand
AATCCTGCGACACCCACACCGAGACGGCGCGCTTGCCGCCCTTGAAATAGGCGCCGACCGGGCACGCGATCAGGCAGTAGATGAATTCGGAGGCGGGCTTGACGCCGAGGAACGCCTCGCTCGCGAACATGAACGGGCGCAGGTACAGGCTGCCGTCGCCGCCCGGCACCCAGTCGCGATCCGCCGCGATCAGCGCCTCGATCGAGCCGAGGAACAGCGCCTCGGGCAGCGCGGGCATCGCCATCCGCGCCGCGCTCGCGTTGAAGCGGCGCGCGTTGCGCTCGGGCCGGAACAGCGCGATCCCGCCATCGTCGAGGCGATACGCCTTCATCCCCTCAAAGATCTCCTGCGCATAGTGCAGCACCGCGCACGCCGGATCGATCTGGAAGGGCGCGCGCGCCTCGACACGGGCGTCGTGCCAGCCCTCGCCCTCGGTGTAGCGCACCACCGCCATATGATCGGTGAACACGCGTCCGAACGCCGGATCCTCCATCAGCACCGCGCGCTCGTCCGCGCTGCGCGGCGACGCATGGCGGTGGAGGACGAAGTCGAGCGCGTCGGACAGGGCCATGGAAAACTCCTTTGCTGCGCCGCCTCTAACCGATCGTTCCGCCGGGATGAAGGGTCGGACGGACGGGCTGCGGGGAAGGGGCGGCCGATGACATGGAGCGCCGCCATGCTACAGCCCGCGCGGTGCAGGCGGTCTCTCTCCATACCATGATCCGGCAGGCGATCGCGCTCAGGCGACGGCTGCGGACCAGCGAGGCGGCGTTCATCCTGCTCGCCGCGCTGGTCGGCGCGCTCGGCGGCGCGATGGCGGTGGCACTCGCCGCCGGGGCGCACGCGCTCCAGAAGGCGCTGTACCATCTCCCCGGGGCGATGCGGCTGAGCGAGATGCCGTCGCTGCCGCTGCTCTCGCTGCTCGCGCTGCCGATCGGCGGCGCGCTGCTCGGTATCGTCCGCGTCGCGCTCGATCACTGGCGCCAGCGTACCGCGATCGACGTGGTCGAGGCCAATGCGCTGCACGGCGGCGCGATCCCGCTGCGCGACACGCTGACCGTGGCGGGCCAGACCTTCGTCTCCAACGGCTTCGGTGCGTCGGTGGGGCTCGAGGCGGCCTATGCGCAGCTCGGCGGCGGCCTCGCCTCGGTGATCGGGCGGCGCTTGAGCCTGCGCCGCGGCGACCTGCGCACCCTGGTCGGCGCCGGCACCGGTGCGGCGATCGGCGCCGCCTTCGGCGCGCCGCTGACCGGCGCCTTCTACGCGTTCGAGATCGTCATCGGCGCCTATACGCCGGCCGCGATCGCGCCGGTGGCGGCGGCGTGCATTTCGGGCGTCGCGGTCGCCAAGGCGCTCGGCTCGACGCCCTACCTCATCACCGCGAGCACGGTGGGCGTGACGCGCAACCTCGACTACCTCGCCTTCATGGGCGTGGCGCTGGTGTGCGCGGCGATCGGCATCGCGCTGATGGTCGCGGTCGGGGTGGTCGAGGCGGGCGTGCGCCGCACCGGGCTGCCGCCGGCGCTGCGCCCGTTGGTCGGCGGCATGCTGCTGATGCCGGTCGCCTGGGCCTCGCCGCACGCGCTGTCGGCGGGGCATGGCGCGCTGTTCCTCGCGCTCGACGACCATGCCGGGCTGGCCTTCCTCGCCGCGACGCTGGGCTGGAAGCTGCTCGCCTCGTCGATCTCGCTCGGCTTCGGCTTTCGCGGCGGCCTGTTCTTCGCCTCGCTGTTCCTCGGCGTGCTGATCGGGCGCGTCTATGCCGGGCTGGTCGAGATCGTGCTGCCCGGTCAGCATCTGTGGACGCAGGACGCCGCGCTGGTCGGCATGGCGGCGCTCGCGGTGACGGTGGTCGGCGGGCCGATGACGATGTCGCTGCTCGTGCTCGAGGCGACGCGCGACTTCGCGCTCACCGGCGTGGTGCTGACCGCCAGCCTGGTGGCGAGCGCGCTGGTCCGCGAGACCTTCGGCTACAGCTTCTCGACCTGGCGGCTGCACCTGCGCGGCGAGGTGATCCGCTCGGCGCGCGACATCGGCTGGGTGCGCCAGCTCACCGCCGGGCGGATGATGCGCAAGGCACCGGCAAGCGTGCCCGCCGACATCTCGATCGCGGAATTCCGCCGCCGCGTTCCGCTCGGCGCGACCAGCCGGGTGGTGCTCGCGGATGCGGAGGGCGACTATCGCGGCATGGTGACGACCGCGTCGGCCTATGCCGACGGCGTCGATATCGAGGCGCGGATCGCGACGCTGGCACGGCGCCCCGACGAGACGCTCGCCCCCGATCGCAACATCACCGAGGCGATGCAGGTGTTCGATCGGCTCGGCATCGACGAGCTGGCGGTGGTCGGCGAGGACGGCGCGGTGCTCGGGATCCTCACCGAGACGCATGTCCGCAAGCGCTATGCCGACGAGCTGGAACGCACCCAGCGCGAACTGTTCGGCGAGGCGCGGTGAACGCGGCGGCCCTGCTCGGCCGGCGGCGCTTCCTGCCGCTGTTCGCGACGCAGTTCCTCGGTGCCTTCAACGACAATCTGTTCCGCTCGGCGATGCTGTTCCTGATCGCGTTCCGCCTGTCGCACGGCGCCGGCGGCGCGATCGCGGCGAGCCTGACCGGCGGCGTGTTCATCCTGCCCTTCTTCCTGTTCTCCAGCCTGTCGGGCGAGCTCGCCGACCGGATCGACAAGGCGCGCGTCGCGCAGGGCGTCAAGCTGGCCGAGATCGCGATCATGGCGGTCGGCGCGGCGGGTCTGTTCTGGCCGTCGCAGCCGCTGCTGTACGCGGCGCTGTTCGCGATGGGGACGCATTCGACCGTGTTCGGCCCGGTCAAGTACGCGATCCTGCCGCAGCACCTCGCGGCCGAGGAGCTGGTCGCGGGGACCGCGCTGGTCGAGGCGGGGACGTTCCTCGCGATCCTCGGCGGCCAGATCGCGGGCGGGCTGCTGCCGACACCCGGGGCGACTGCCGCGATGATCGCGGTGGCGGTGGCCGGCCTCGCCGCGAGCCTCGCCATCCCGCGTGCGCCGCCGCTCGGGCCGGTGCCGCGCATCGACCGCAATCTCGTGCGCGGCAC
>CAZZZX010000477.1:0-3077 GCA_964658585.1 uncultured Novosphingobium sp. | reverse complement strand
GGAACGATCGACTGGGGCGATCTCTCGATCGATCTGCTGACGCGCTCGGTCGCGCGCGGCGGCCGCCCGATCGCGCTGCATCCGCGCGAGTTCGACGTGCTGGTCTGTCTGGCGCGCCGGCGCGGTGCGCCGGTGTCGCGCGCCGTGCTGTACGCCGAGGTCTGGCACCGCAGCTTCGATCCGGGCACCAATGTGATCGCGGTCACCGTATCGCGGTTGCGCGCCAAGCTCGACCGGCCAGGGGCGCGCTCGTCGATCCGCACCGTGGCGGGCGGCTATGCGCTGGGCGACGCGCTTGCCGCGGCGTGAGCGTGCGGGCAGGGTGGCGGCCCGTCCGCGGAGTTGCCCATGCGTCGCCTGATCTTCGCCCTGCTGCCGCTGCTGCTCGGCGCGGCGCCCGCCACGATCGCCGACACGCGCTTCCGCGCGCTGGCCGACGGCGAATATGCCTGGCGGCTGCACAGTCTCGCCGAACCCGAGGGCGAGGGGCAGGCGCGGCTCGAGCCACCGCGGCTGCCCGATGTCTCGCCCACCGCGCAGGCGGAGCGGACCGCGCGCTGGACGGCGACGCTGGCGGCGCTCGATGCGATCCCGCGCGCGTCGCTCTCACCTGCCGCGCAGACCGATTATGCGGTCTATCGCGGTCAGATCGCCGCGTTGCTCGCCGCGCAGCGGTTCCGCGACTGGGAGCGGCCCGCCAATTCGGACTCGAGCTTCTGGAGCGAACTGGCGGACGTGCCGGACAAGCCGCTGCGCTCGGTCGAGGACTATCGCAACTTCCTCGCGCGGCTCGGTGCGGTGCCGCGCTATTTCGACCAGCAGATCGCCAACATGACCGCGGGCGAGGCGCGCGGCTTCACCCCCCCGCGGATCACGCTCGAGGGTCGCGACGCGTCGATCGCGGCGGTGGCCGGTGCCAAGGCGCCCGAGGACACGCCGTTCTGGAGGCCGTTCGGGACCTTCCCCGGCACCGTGCCCGTCGCCGATCAGGAGGCGCTGCGCGCCGCGGCGCGGGCCGCGATCACGATGCAGGTGATCCCCGCCTATGCCCGGCTGCTCGCCTATTGGCGCGACACCTATGTGCCGCACGCGAACCCCGGGCTGGCAGCGGAGACGCTGCCCGACGGCGTCGCCTATTACCGCTCCAAGATCGCCGAGTTCACCACCACCGATCTCACGCCCGACCAGATCCACGCGATCGGCCTGCGCGAGGTCGCCGCGATCCGCGGCGAGATGGACGGCGTAATGCGGCAGGTCGGCTTCACGGGCGATCTGCCCGCCTTCCTCGCCATGCTGCGCAGCGATCCGCGCTTCTACGCCAGGACGCCCGACCAACTGCTCAAGCAGGCGGCGTGGATCGCCAAGCGCTTCGACGGCAAGGCGGCGACCTGGTTCGGTCACCTGCCGCGCGCGCGCTTCGCGATCGTGCCGGTGCCCCCGGCGATCGCGCCCTTCTACACCGCCGGGCGCGGCGGGCCCGGCGTGTATCTGGTCAACACCTATGATCTGCCGAGCCGGCCGCTCTACCAGCTCACTGCGCTGACCCTGCACGAAAGCGCGCCGGGCCACGCCTTCCAGATCCCGCTCGCCGCCGAGCAGACCGACCAGCCGCGCTGGCGGCGCGAGACCTACATCTCGGCCTATGGCGAGGGCTGGGCGCTGTATTGCGAGCGGCTCGGCGACGAGATGGGGATGTACGAGACGCCGTACGACAGGTTCGGGATGCTGAGCTACCAGATGTGGCGCGCGGCCCGGCTGGTGGTGGACACCGGCATCCATCACCTCGGCTGGAGCCGCGCGCAGGCGCTCGCCTATCTCCACGACAACACCGCGCTCAGCGACCACGAGATCGCGACCGAGGTCGATCGCTATATCTCGTGGCCGGGGCAGGCGCTGAGCTATTATCTCGGCGAGAAGACGATCCGCGACGACCGCGCGCGCGCCGAGAAAGCGCTCGGCCCCAAATTCCGCATCCGCGCCTTCCACGACGCGATCCTCCAGCTGGGTTCGGTGCCGCTCGCCGAGATCGACCGGCGGACCGATCGCTTCATCGCCGAGGGCGGGGCGGGGCCGTATCCGGACGAGGAGTGAACGCGGCGCTTTCCCAATGTCGGGGCGACGAGCACGAGGAAAGCCGCGGGGCTATTACCGGGCAGCGCCAGTCGCTGTCGCTCGACGGGCTCGAGGGCGAGGTCGAGGCGAAGGCATGCGACATGGTGCTCGAGCACCCGAAGTCGATGCTGTGAGCCGCTTTCCATCACGCCCCGTGCGTGTCACCACGCCGGCATGACCCTGCTCGGACGCCTGAAACCCATCGATCCGCCGCGCCATGATGCCGCGCATACGCTGCGCCGCACGCTCGGCTGGCCGCACCTCGTCGCGCTCGGCGTCGGCGCGATCGTCGGCACCGGCATATTGACGCTGACCGGCGTCGGCGCCGCGCTGGCGGGACCCGGCGTGATCCTGTCGTTCCTCGTCGCGGGCACGATCTGTGCGGCAGCGGCGCTCTGCTATGCCGAGCTCGCGACGATGATCCCGCAATCGGGCAGCGCCTATACCTATGCCTATTCGGCGATCGGCGAGACCATCGCGTGGATCGTCGGCTGGTCGCTGATCCTCGAATATTCGGTGGTCTGTTCCACCGTCGCGGTCGGCTGGTCGGGCTATTTCGCGGGCTTCATGCAGGGTATCGGCTGGCGTATCCCGGCGGCGCTGGTCAACGGGCCGGCGTCGGGTGGGTTCGTCAACCTGCCCGCGGTGGCGATCGTCGCGCTGGTCGCGGCGCTGCTGCTCGTCGGCACGCGCGAGTCGGCGACGCTCAATGCCTGGCTGGTCGCGCTCAAGATCGCGGCGCTGGCGATGTTCGTCGCGCTGGTGCTCCCCGCCTTCCGCACCGCCAACTTCACCCCGCTGATGCCTTACGGCTTCTTCCAGTCGACAGGCCCGGACGGCACCAAGCATGGCGTCATGGCGGCGGCGTCGATCATCTTCTTCGCCTTCTACGGCTTCGACGCGGTGTCGACCGCCGCGGAAGAGGCGCGCGATCCGGGCCGCGACCTGACCATCGGCATCGTCGG
>CAZZZX010000476.1:0-3082 GCA_964658585.1 uncultured Novosphingobium sp. | reverse complement strand
CGTCCGGACACGCCGCCGGGGATCGCCGCGTGCGGTTCCGGTGAACGTCAGGATCGCGGCCGTGGCGCTTTCGGCGCTTGTCGATCGATACAGCGACCCGCCCATCGCGCGGGCGAGATCGGCGGCGCCGCCACGATCGGGAACGATCAGCGGAAGCCCGGAGGCGGCCGCCTCGGCGGCGGCGAAGCAGAAGGTCTCGGCTTCGCAGCCGTGGATCAGCGCGTCGGCGCTTGCCATCAGCCGCGCGAGTGCGTTCCGATCGGCGATCGGCGCGAGCAGACGAATGTGCGGATTGCCTTCGATGGCGCCGAGCAGTTTCGAGCGCCGGTAGCCGTCGCCGACCAGCACCAGCCCCACCGGCCGGCTGGCCCCCGCCGCGGCGACCGCGCGCACGACCATGTCCCAGCGTTTTTCGGGGGCGTGCCGCCCGACGCCGAGCAGCAGCAGCGCGGTCCCGGGCAGGCCGCAGGTCTCCAGCAGCCGGCACCGCAGCCGCTCGTCGCGCAGCTGCGGCGCGAAGATCCCGGGCTCGACGCCCATCGGATTGGTGACGACGCCGCGAAGGCCGCCCGCGCGCAGGCGACCCGCCAGGTCATCGCTCGCGCTGACGATCAGATCGAAGCGCGCGTCGAGACGGCGTAGATGGCGCCAGTACCAGTCGAACCCGCGATCGATCGTCGCGCGCTCGGCAACGCCGCCAAACCAGCGATAGGCGTAGGCGGACAGCGGATCGGCATGGGCGACGAGCGAACGCAGCGCCGAGCCCGGCCAGTCGGCGATCAGCGACGCGCTGCGCCATGGCGACGAGACCTCGACGATGTCGGGCTGCTCCCCGTCGAGGATCGCGTACAGCGCGGCGCGATCGGCGAAATAGCGGTAGGCGCGATCGAGCGGAAAGCGTGGCGAGCGCAGCCAGCGGATACGCGCGCCGGGTCCGCGCGGCTCGTCGCACGTCTCGCCGCCGGGCGCGACGACGACGATCTCATGCCCACGCGCCGGCGCGGCGGCGAGCTTGCGCTCGATATAGGTGCGAACTCCGCCGCCCCGTGGAGCGTAGAACGCCGCGACGTCGACGATCTTCATGGCGTCTCGCCCGCGCTGCCGGGCAATTCCGCATAACGCGAGATGCCACGGTCGCGAGCGAACGAGCGGATCGTACGATCGATACTCGCGAGCAGAGCCGGCTTGGTGACGTCGCCGGGATGGACGGCGACGCGTACCGTCCGCATCCGCCCGAAGCTCGCTCGAGCGATCGCGGCGACGGCGAGCGAGCTTGCCGTCCGAGCCCGGCTGCGGCTCGCCCAGGTGACGACCGGGCCGCGGACGAGCACCGTGCCGTCGATCGGGCGCCAGACGCGGAAATGATCCTCCGCCAGCGCGAAACCGACCTCGCGCATCGCCGATCGCGCGCCGGGACCATAGAGCCAGGCCGGCGCGACGAAGCCGGCCAGCGCCCGCCCCGTCGCCTGCTCGACCACGTCCCTGCCCTCGCGCATCCGCCGTTCGGCTTCCGCCGCGGTGAGGCCCAGAAACTCGCCTTCGCCCGCGGTCATGGTGCGCGCGCGGAGCCGGTCCAGAGCGCTGCCGTGCCGCGTCTCGTCGCGGTGGTACCAGCCATGCAGGAACATCTCGACGCCGGCGTCCGCCCATTCGCGCAGGCGTGCCCTGAAGGCAGGATAGGCGCCGAGCGGGGCGACGCCCCAGTGATCGGGCACCACCAGCATCGCGAAGCGCGGCCCGTCCGCAAGCGCCTCGATGCGGTCCGCCAGCGCCCGGACCGCCTCGGCGAAAGCCGGTGAGACATCGTGGATCGCGAGGATGAGCTGGCGTCCGTCGCAAGCGGCTCGCGCCGCACTAGCGGGCATTGTGGCGGCTCGCCCAGATGAGGAAACGCCCGAGCAGGAAGCTGAACGGACATGGCCGGCCACGGCTGTCCTGGATGCTCGTCAACGATCCGCCCGTATCGTGCATGATGCCTTCGTCTCGTCCCTCGGCGCCTGCCTGAGGAACGTCGGCCGCCATCCCGACCCGCAGTCGCTTCCCGAAACTATTGGCCGGTGCGGCGCGGGGCGCCGCCTCAATCGAGCGGCCGAAATCCGAGCAGGCCATGGCGATAGTTGAGGACGATGCTCGTCTGGGTGACGCCTGCACCGGCCGTGACGCGTGCCGCCGCGGCCTCCGGGGCGTGGAGCCCGAGGTGCGGGTTGCCGGCAAAACCGATGCCGTCGCGCCAGAAGTCGAACTTGGGACGGCCGTCGCGGTCATGCGTCAGCGCGAGTGCATAGGGCCCCGGCGCCGGCACGCGGATACAGACGCGCGCCGGTCCGGCGGCGGGAATCGGCACGACCACGCGTCGGAACGTCTTGCCGGCCGCGACGAGCACATCGTCGTCGGCGAGGAAGTCCGCCTGGTCCGGCGGATAGAGCTCGGCGCGCAACGATCCTGACCGATCCTTCAGGCCGACAGCGGTTATCAGGATGGCGGGTCCGGGCTCGTTGGCACGGCAGCGGCCCGCTGCGACACCGAGATCGGGCGAGGACGGGATCGGCGCCGCGACCGCGGCGCCGAACAGAAGCAGCGCCCGCATCACGCCTGGCCGTCGGGCGCCAGCAGATCGGACACCGCCAAGATCGAACCGAGCAGGACATGCGCGCAGAGGATCACGCTGGCGGTCATCGCAATCATCGCGGCGAGGCCGACATGCCCGCCGATCAGATAGACGGCGACCGCTGCGAACGCGATGTCCTTGTTGGGCAGCAGCGGCAGCCGCGACAGCAGCTGGCGCAGCGCCACGAGCACCACCCACCAGCTCAGCATCACGCCGGGCTCGGCTTCGTGCCAGGCGACCGCCGTCAGCAGCATGGTCGCGACGACACGCGCGAGATGAATGACGGCGATGATCCGCAGTTCGCTTGCCGGCAGTGTGAACAGGCGTCGGCGAAACAGCATGACGGGGAGCGACATCGCGATCACGACGGCACAGGAGAGCATCAATTCCCGGCCATGGACGCCGAGCCCGAGCAGACCGAGGAACGGCCATGCCAGCACCAGCATCGTCAGCGTGACGACGTTGCCGACCTGT
>CAZZZX010000475.1:0-3086 GCA_964658585.1 uncultured Novosphingobium sp. | reverse complement strand
ATCGCGAGCGCGATCAGGCGCAGGGCGAGCGCCGCAAGCAGGCAACCGCCGAGCTCGAAAGGCAGGCGCTGCCGGCGCCGGACCGGTTTCGGCGCCACCATCGGCGCGTCGGTCATCTCCACCGGCATCTCAGCGCGTCACCCGGTAGAGCACCGCGTCGTCGATCCGCCAGACCGGATGCAGCCAGGGCAGGCGTGGCCATTCGCTGGCCGGCATGTTGACGAGCCAGACACGATCGAAGGCGCCGCGTGGCAGGCGCGACAGGATCGCGGCCACCGTCTGGTGGCGTCCGGTGCAGGACGGCAGGGGGAAGAGATCGCTCGGACTGAGCGCGAAGCCCTGCGCGGCAGGATAATGCACGGTCAGGAGGTGGCCCTTGTCGCTCGGCCACTGACCGTTGACGAACGCATCGCGCCGCACCGTCGCCATCGCCGGGATATGGGTGAGGCGCGAGCCGGGGGCAGTCGTGGCGCACTCCGTACCGGCGAGCGCGAACACGCGCGCGCCAACCGGCACGTGATCGAGCGCGCCGAGATTGCGCGTCCACACGCGGTCGAGTGTGCGAAAGCTCTGTGACTGCGCGACGAGGCGACCGCCGAGCAGCACCAGTGCGGCGAGCGCGAGCGCGGCATCGTTGCGCGTGCCGCCGCCGGGCAGCGGCGCAACCGCGAGCAATGCCATCGCCAGCATCGGGCCGGTGATCCGCATGTCCGCCATCGCCGAGCCGAGCGCCATCGCCGGCATGGCCAGGAACAGCGTGACAAGTGCGAGGGCAGCGAGGCCGAGCCGGCGCTCGAACCGGAACCGGACGCCGCAGAGCGCGATCGCGAGCACGCCGATCAGCGCCAGCGCGGTCAGCTCGTCGAAGGCGGGCGATCCGTTGCGCAGCACGGTGAGCACGGCATTGAGCTTCTGGTGCCACTGGCCGAAGCCCGACGCCTGATTGCCCCCGCCCGCCACGAGCCAGACCCCGAGCAGCAGCGCGGACGGGACCAGAGGAGCGCATCGGAACGCGGCCGTCAAAAGACCCTGCACAGGCTTCGCGCGCCGCGTCGCGGCCAGTTCGATCACGCCGATCGATACCATCGCCAGGCCCCAGCCGACCGCGTGCGCCAACAGCAGCAGGACCGCGCCCGGCACGAACAGCGCAGCACGCAGGCGCGGACGCTTCAATCGCCCGAGCCGCATCCACATCCCGACGGCGACGAACAGTCCGGCCACCGAGAGCGAGAAGTTGAGGAAGCCGTACTGGAAGGCATGGGCATAGACGAGCGGCAGCGCGAGGAAGGCGGTCGGCGGCAGGCGGCCATGCGCCTCGCGCGCGGTCAGCAACATGCCAGCGGCAGTGAGTGGCGGGATCGCGGCCATCAATAGCCGGATCGCGGGTTCGAGCCCGACGATCCTCGCAATCGGCCAGATCGCGAGTTCCACCCCCATATTGCCCGAGAACCCCCAGCTCCAGCCGTACCAGCGTGCGAGCATGGGCGTGTGCGTGACGTCCAGTTCCACCCGATAGGCGGCAAGGTGGTTGGGCAGATCGGTCAGCGGCGGCAGCGTCACGAACAGGAACGGTGCCGCCATCGCCGCGATCACCAGCAACAGCACCGGCCACGCCGCCCATGCGCGCGTGGTCGCGCGCGGGGCGGTGTCCGGCGGCACGGTGAGCGTGTACCGGCGCGATGCGACGGGTGCGGTCACCGAAGTGCCGTCGTCAAAGGCACGCTTCGAGATAGGGCTGGTCGAAGCCGTACTGCTTGGCCTTGTCGAGCGTGTAGGGGCGCAGGCCCATCGCGCGATATTCGCCGTGGATCTTGCCGTCCGCGCCCTCGTCGAGATACTCGAACTTGAACAGCTCCTGCGTCACGATCACCGGGCCTTCCATGCCGATCACCTCGGTGATGTTGGTGACGCGGCGCGAGCCGTCGCGCAGACGCTTGACCTGGATGATCATGTCGACCGAGTCCGCGATCTGGCGGCTGATCGCCTCCTTGGGCACCTTGATGTCCGACATCATCACCATGTTCTCCATCCGCGCCAGCGCCTCACGCGGGCTGTTGGAGTGGAGCGTACACATCGAGCCGTCGTGACCGGTGTTCATCGCGGACAGCATGTCGAAGCATTCGGAGCCGCGGATTTCGCCCAGGATGATGCGATCCGGGCGCATACGCAGCGCGTTCTTGACGAGATCGCGGATGCTGATCTCGCCCTGGCCCTCGAGGTTGGGCGGACGCGTCTCGAGCGGCAGCCAGTGCGGTTGCTGGAGGCGAAGCTCGGCCGCGTCCTCGATCGTCAGCACGCGCTCGCCCGGGTCGATCATCTTGGACAGCGCGTTGAGCATCGTCGTCTTGCCCGAGCCGGTACCGCCCGAGATGACGATGTTGAAGCGGCTGGCGCCGGCGATCTTGAGCGCGGTCGCCATCTTGGTGCTCATCGAACCGAAGCCCGCCATCATGTCGAGCGTGATCGGCTTGGCGGAGAATTTGCGGATCGAGATCGCGGTGCCGCGCAGCGACAGCGGCGGCACGATGACGTTGACGCGGGAGCCGTCGGCGAGCCGCGCGTCGGCGAGCGGCGTGGTCTGATCGACGCGGCGGCCGACCTTGTTGACGATGCGCTGCGCGATCTGGAACAGGTGCTGCTCGTCGCGGAAGCTGATCGGCGCGATCTCGAGCTTGCCCTTGCGCTCGATGAAGGTCTGCTCGGGGCCGTTGACCATGATGTCCGAGATGTCGGGATCGTTGAGCAGCTCCTCGAGCGGACCGTAGCCGAGCAGTTCGTCGACCAGCACCTTTTCGAGCGCGAACTGCTCGCGGCGGTTGAGCGTCAGCTTGAGCTCGGCGAGCACTTCGCCGATGATCGGGCGGAATTCCTCGGCGAGCTCGTCCTTGTCGAGCGTCGCCGCTGCCTCGGGATCGACGCGTTCGAGCAGCCGCGGGAGGACCTGTTCCTTGATCTTGTGGATCGAGCTTTCGAAGCCCTCGACCTTCGAGCTGCCCGATTCGGCGGACGAGGCTTGCCGGTCGGCGAGGCGCTGCATCGCGTCCTGCTGCGTGCCGGGCATGTTTCCGGTAGCCTCGGCATCGGGC
>CAZZZX010000474.1:0-3096 GCA_964658585.1 uncultured Novosphingobium sp. | reverse complement strand
CATTACCCGGTCCCTGATCGGTCGGGAGCTCACGAACATAGGCTTCCCGCTCGGACCAGCCGAGCGCGGTCCGCACGAACCCGACTCCCGCTCGGCGATCTCGATCGGCAGCGCCGCGAGCATGGCGCAGGCACTGCGATCGAGAAGCGCACCGCGCTCGACACACTCGATCGGGGTCAGCGGCGCAGGTGAGATCTCGACCACGATCCGGCCGCCGCCGCGCGGATAGAAGCCGTGGCGGACCAGCCGTGCCTCGACCTTCGGTCCCATCCGGTTGAGGATCGGCAGGAACGCGCGGGCCAGGAATTCGAACGGCGGCGCCAGCATGTTGTGCGTGCCGCCTTCGAGGACGAGTCGCGAGGGCTTGTCGGCAAGGACCAGCGGCATCAGCACCGTCTGGAGGACGAGCGCGGTGCTGCCCGCCGTGCCGACAGCGAAGCGATAGTCGCCGGGTGTGACCGTGCCCGGCCTGAACGTCACTTCGGACGATCCGACCGCGAGGCCCTCGCATTCCCCGCCACCGATCCGGCACGCCGCCTCGATCGCGGTCACATGCTGGCGCATGAGCCCCGGCTTCTTCCGCTTCCCGCGGACGTTGAAGATGCGAAACGGCGTGCCGGTGACGAGCGACAGGGCGCTCGCATTACGTACGACCTGTCCGCCGCCTTCGCCTTGCGATCCATCAATGACGATCATGTGTTCACAAGGTCCAGAAAGAGACTATTTGCGCGCTCTGCCAGTTCCGGTCGAGGGATTGCGGCCGGAAGATCGGCAACGGCTGCGAGTTCGGCGCGGATCAGCGCGTCGAGATCGGGCAGACGGGTGCCGTTTGCGCGTTCGTTGGTGCGCGCCTTTGCCTCGACGAGCATGCCGATCTGCTCGACGATGCCCGCCGGCAGATCGCAGGCCATAATCAGCGCCTGCAGGTTCATCGGCGGCCGAGTGCGCGGATCTTTCCGAAGTACGCAGATCGCGAGTGCGGGACGAAGAGCGTAGAAATACTTCTTCACCGGCACGTCGCCGGGGCCGTCGAGCCAGCGATCGGCGTTGTTCCGCCCGAGATTGGCATAGTGATGCGCAAGCGCGCGCGGATCGAGCAGTTCGTCGGCAAGCCTCGCCAGCTTCGCCAAGACCGGATCATCGACGCGATAGCGAATCGGGGATTCGATCCACTCGCTGACGACGGCGTTCGATTTGAGCAATAGCCCCAGCGCCTTGCGTACGTCCCAACCGTTGAGATCGATCTCGTCCTCGATCGGCGTCTCGATCACGTCACGGCCGGCGGTGAGCGACAGATACCAGTCGCGCTGTCGTACGTAGACGAAGCGCACGTCGTAATCGCTGTCAGGTGATGGAAATCCCCAAGCCCGCGACCCGGACTCGACCGCCATCAGCAGACGCACGTCGTTGTTCGCCTCGATCGCATCGAGACGGGCTTCGATGTCGCGGCGGATCGCAGGCGCGATCGCAGTGTCGAGTATGGTCGTCATTTTTTCGGTAGTCCGGAAAATGGGCGGTGGGCAAAGGGCTAACCCTTCACGCACACCACCTGCTTCAGCGTATGGACGATCTCGACGAGGTCGGCCTGCGCCGCCATCACGGCCTCGATGGACTTGTAGGCCTTGGGCGTCTCGTCGATGACGCCCTCGTCCTTGCGACACTCGACGCCGGCCGTATCGGCGATATGCTCGGCGAGCGTCACCGCCTTCTTGGCCGCCGTCCGCGACATCACGCGACCCGCGCCGTGCGAGCAACTGTCGAACGATTCCGGATTGCCGAGCCCGCGCACGATGAACGACTTGGCGCCTATCGAGCCCGGGATGATGCCCAGCGCCCCCTTGGCGGCGCGTACGGCGCCTTTGCGGGTGGCGAGGACATTCTCGCCGAAGTGGTTTTCCCGCGTCACATAATTATGATGGCAGTTGACCGCCTCCAGTTCGGCATCGAACGGCTTCGCGATCTGCGTCCGGAGCGCGCGGATGACGTTGGTCATCATCATGCGCCGGTTCAGAGCCGCAAAGTCCTGCGCCCAGCCGACCGCCTCGACATAATCGTCGAAATGGTCGGTCCTTTCCGGGAAGTAGGCGAGGTTCTCGTCGGGCAGATTGACGAACCACTTGCGCATGTCCCGCTTCGCCAGTTCGATGAAGAAGCTACCGATCGCATTGCCGACGCCGCGCGAGCCCGAGTGCAGCATCACCCACACCCGCTGCTCCGTATCCAGACACAGCTCGATAAAGTGGTTGCCCGTTCCGAGCGTGCCGAGATGCACAAGGTTGTTTGTGTTCTTCAACCGCGGATACCTCTCGCAGATCCGCTCGAAGCGCGCGGCGAGCGTCGCCCACACCTCGACGATCTCGGCCGGCGGAGAACCCCACGAGCCGTTATCGCGCTTACCGCGGCCCACGACGCGCCCGTGCGGCACCGCCTGCTCGATCGCGGAGCGGATGCCCTCGAGATTGTCGGGCAGGTCGCTGGCGACCAGCGACGTCCGCGCTGCCATCATGCCGCAGCCGATGTCGACGCCCACCGCCGCCGGGATCACCGCACCCTTGGTTGGGATCACGGAGCCCACCGTCGCGCCGATACCGACATGGACGTCGGGCATCGCGGCCACATGCTTGAACACGAACGGCATCTGGGCCGCGCGCGAGAGCTGGGCTCGCGCCTCGTCCTCGACGGGCACGCCGTGCGTCCACATCTTGATCGGCACGCCGCCTTCGACATGCTCGAAATCGTAAGTCATCCCGGTCATTGCGACCTCCCTTGTCATTCATGGTGCCGGCGACGAGTTGAGGCGAGACGTTTTTTACCCTGAGCTATCCGGTCTCCCGGAGGTGGAGTTGAACCGCCGACCTTCCGCTTCGCAGCGGCTGCTCTGACCTGTAGTCCCGCCGGCATTCGCCGGCCTGATATGCGGTGCTGGCGACAAGGATTGGTGAGACCGTTTGCGGACTCGAACCGCTCGGCCTTTCGGCCTTCCCCGATGTAGTCCCATCCAGCATTCGCCAGCTTCAAATCACGTCCGCGGCGACGAGGAGTGGAAAGGATGTCCCGAAGGACTGGTGCTCTATCCAACTGAGCTACTGCGCCTTT
>CAZZZX010000473.1:0-3097 GCA_964658585.1 uncultured Novosphingobium sp. | reverse complement strand
CCGAAGACGCGGCCATCGGGCGCGAGCCAGGCGCGCGGATAGGAGGCGCGCAGATAGTCCGGACCGAAAGCATCGCGGCTGTAGGCGCCGAAGAGCGAGCGCCAGGCACCGCCCTCGTAGACCTCGGGCGTCATCGAGGCCAGGCCCTGCGCCACGGCCTGGTCGGGGTTGTCCTGCATGCCTTCCGCGTACGGCACCATGCCGCCGACGATCAGCGGCCGGCCCTCCGCGCCCGCCTTGGCGCGGGCCTTGGCGACGACCTGCTGGTGGCCGCGGTGGAAGCCGTCGAAATTGCCGAGCGCCAGCACGCCGTCGCGCAGGTGCTTGGGCAGCGGAAACTCGTTGGTGTAGCGCTCCATGGCGCGCGGCTATAGCAGGTGGACGGGCGATGCCAACGGGTCAGGCCGCGCGACGCAGCGTGACGAAGGCGTAGGCGGGACGGCCATCCTGCGCGCGATGGTCCTCGCGCGCGGTCTCGTGCCAGCCGGGGCCGAGATCGGGCATGACCGTGTCGCCCGGCGGTGCGGCATGAACCTCGGTCAGCTCGATGCGGTCGGCACGCGCCAGGTAGAGCGCGAACACCTCGGCGCCGCCGATCACCGCCACCGCCGGTCCGCCGGCGAGCGCCAGCGCCGCGTCCGGATCGGCGACAGGCTCGGCGCCCGGCGCCCGCCAGTTGGCATCGCGCGTCAGGACGATGTGACGGCGGCCGGGCAGCGGCGCGGGGAAGCTCTCGAACGTCTTGCGGCCCATGACGAGCGGCAGCCCCATCGTCATGGCCTTGAAGCGCCTGAGGTCGGCGGGCAGCCGCCACGGCAGGTGGCCGTCGACCCCGATCACGCCATTGTCGGCGCGCGCGACGAAGAACACGATCTCGGCGCGGCTCACACCGCCACCGCGGCCTTGATGTGCGGATGCGGATCGTAGCCGGCGATCTCGAAATCCTCATAGTCGTAGCCGGCGATGTCGTCGGGACGGCGCAGGATGGTCAGCGTGGGAAGCGCGCGCGGCATGCGACCTAGCTGCAGCCGTGCCTGATCGAGATGGTTGGCATAGAGATGGCAGTCGCCGCCCGTCCACACGAAGGTGCCGGGCTCGAGATCGCATTGCTGCGCGAGGATGTGGGTGAGCAGCGCATAGCTCGCGATGTTGAACGGCACGCCGAGGAACACGTCGGCCGAGCGCTGGTAGAGCTGGAGGTCGAGCCGGCCATCGGCGACGCGGGTCTGGAACAGGCAATGGCACGGCGCCAGCGCCATCTCGGGCAGGTCGGCCGGGTTCCACGCCGAGACGATCTGGCGGCGCGAGGCGGGCTGTTCGCGGATCAGCCGGACGAGCGCGGCGATCTGGTCGATCTCGCCCTGGCGGCCCTCCCAATGGCGCCACTGCTTGCCATAGACCGGGCCGAGATCGCCGTCCGCATCCGCCCACTCGTCCCAGATGCTCACCTTGCGGTCCTGCAGCCAGCGGACATTGGTGTCGCCGCGCAGGAACCACAGCAACTCGACGACGATCGAGCGCAGGTGCAGCTTCTTGGTGGTGACGAGCGGGAAGCCCCTGGCGAGATCGAAGCGCATCTGGTGCCCGAACACCGATCGCGTGCCGACGCCGGTGCGGTCGTCCTGCGCGACGCCCTCGTCGAGGATGCGGGCGATCAGATCGAGATAGGGCTGCATCTCAGAGGCTGCGCCCGGCGGCGTCGCAGGCGTGGATCGTGCCCGGGGCGGGGCGGGCGCCCGCGGCGCGGAACTCGGCGAGGTAGCCGCCCGCCGAAGGTACCGTGCTGCTCGACACGCGCCGATAGCCGACCGCGCCGAACTCGCAGTCGAGCAGCGCCGGCGGCGTGCCGTGTCGGTCGGTCGGTCGGTCGGCATCGACCACGACGACCAGACCGTCGGGCTTGAGCGCGGGACGCAGGTTCCACAGGAAGGCGAGCGGCTCGCCGATCTCGTGATACATATGCACCATCAGCACGCGGTCGAAGCTGCCCGCCGGCAGCCTGGGGTCGGCGGGCTGACCGAGCCTGACGCTGACATTGTCGAGCCCTTCGCGTGCGACGCGCTCGGCGAGCCGGTCGCGGGTCGCGGGCACGATGTCCTCGGCGAGCACGCGCCCCTTGTCGCCGACCCGCTTGGCGAGGCGGACGGTATAATAGCCTTCGCCCGCGCCGATATCGGCAACGGTCATGCCGGGTGCGATCCCGCCGCGGTCCATCACCGCCCTGGCTTCGTTGACATGATCGCGCGCGGTCTCGGTCGACCAGCGCGCGCTGACGATCGCGGCGACCGGCCGGGCGGGCAGGGGAAAGCCGTCGGGCTCGCGCGCCGCGTCCTGCGCGTGGCCGCGGTCGCAGGCCGCGAGCAGCATCGCCGCGAGGAGGATCGGCGCGCCGCGGCTCACTCGACGTCCTCGACCTCGACGCTCTCGCCGCTCACGCGCTGCGACAGTGCTGCCGCCATGAACGGATCGAGCGCCCCGTCGAGCACGTCGGACGGTGCGGTCGAGGTCATGCCGGTCCGCAGGTCCTTGACCAGCTGATAGGGCTGGAGGACGTAGCTGCGGATCTGGTGGCCCCAGCCGATGTCGGTCTTGCCGGCGTTGGTGGCGTTGGCGATCGCCTCGCGCTCCTGCAGTTCGCGCTCGTAGAGCCGCGCGCGGAGCTGGTTGTACGCCTCGGCCTTGTTCTTGTGCTGGGATCGCTGGTTCTGGCACTGGACGACGATGTTGGTGGGCAGGTGGGTGATCCGTACCGCCGAATCCGTGGTGTTGATGTGCTGCCCGCCCGCGCCCGACGCGCGATAGGTGTCGATGCGCAGCTCGCTCTCGTTGATCTGGATGTCGATATCGTCGTCGACTTCCGGATAGACCCACACGCTCGCGAACGAGGTGTGGCGCCGCGCCGCGCTGTCGTAGGGCGAGATGCGGACGAGACGGTGGACGCCGCTCTCGGTCTTGGCCCAGCCGTAGGCGTTCTCGCCCTTGAGCATCATCGTCGCGGACTTGATCCCGGCCTGCTCGCCCGAATGATAGTCGATCAGCTCGACCTTCATGCCGTGGCGCTCGGCCCAGCGCTGGTACATGCGCTGGAGCATCTGCG
>CAZZZX010000472.1:0-3112 GCA_964658585.1 uncultured Novosphingobium sp. | reverse complement strand
TCCGGCCGGGCGCGACCGAGGCCGGGCTCGACTCGTTCCGCTCCGCCGGGCTGACCCGCCCCGGCGATCCCGCCGAGCGTGTCGAGGGGCTGCTCGAGAAGCGCCGCTCGATGCTGTCGCGGATGCGGCGGCACATGTGGCTGCGCGCGCTGCTCGAAGTCTGGCTGTACGTCCATGTCCCGGCCACCATCGCGCTGCTCGCGGCGCTGACGGCGCACATCGTCGCCGTCTTCTTCTACTGGTGAGGCGCGCATGAGCTTCCTCCTCAACCTCACGTCGACCGGCGCCACCGGCAACAAGATCGTCCGGACCCGCACCGTCGAGGGCGATACGGTCACGATCGGCCGCGATCCGTCGAGCAACATCCATCTCACCGATCTGGAGGTGACCCACCACCACGCGCGCATCCGGCAGACCGCCGGGCGGCTGGTGGTGATCGAGGCGACCGCCAATCTGCCGATCCTGGTCGACGGCCGCTCGACGATGCGTGCCGAGCTCGATGCGGCGCGCGGCGGCGAGGTCCAGATCGGCACGACGCTGATCGGCATCGCGGTCGGCGCCGAGGCCGACGTGATCGCGCTCGCGGTGACCAGCGCCGACGTGCGTCCGTCGAGCGAGGAGGAGGCGGCGCGCCGCTTCAGCCTGATCGGCACCGCGCCGGGCAAGCGGCCGATGGCGTGGCTGCTCGCGATCCTGGTGTTCGGCGTCTTCCTCGCCTGGCCGATCTGGTCGTTCACCCACCAGCCGCCCAGGCTCACCGACCGGCAGATGGCGGCGGGCAGCTATACGCATATCGACGGCAGCTGGTCGGCGGGGCCGCTCAGCCTCGCGCACGCGCCGCTCCAGCATGATTGCAAGGCGTGCCATGTCGGCGCGTTCGTCGCGGTGCCCGACAGCGCCTGCAAGAGCTGCCACGCGGTCCACGACCATGCCGATCTCAAGCGGCTGGCGATGGCCAAGCCGCAGCCGACCGGCATCGCCGGGTTGAAACAGCGCATCGCGATGGCGTTCGGCCACGATCCGGGCCGCTGCGTCGACTGCCATCTCGAGCATCTCGGCGCGGTGCCCGTGCCCAAGCTGAGCGGTGCGTCGTGCACCGACTGCCACGCCGCGCTCAAGTCGCGCCTGCCCGACACCAGGCTCGCCAATGCCGGCGACTTCGCGACCAGCCATCCGCAGTTCATGCCGACGGTGATGACCACGCCCGGCGAGCATCCCGACTTTACCCGGGTCTCGCTCGATGCGAACGCGATGCAGGACGACGGGCTCAAGTTCACGCACGCCCAGCACATGTCGCGCACCAACGGCGTGGCGCGGATGCAGCAGTCGCTCGGCCATGCGCCGATGCAATGCGCGAGCTGCCACGTCGCGGACAATAGCGGCGCGCGCTTCCAGCCGGTGTCGATGGAGAAGAACTGCCAGGAATGCCACAGCCTCGCCTTCGACAATGTCGGCGGTACGATCCGCCGGCTGCGCCATGGCGAGCCCGACCAGGTGATCGCGGACATCCGCGACTTCTACGCGGCGCATCCGGGTGGCGCGTCCTACACCGCGACGACGCGGATGCGCCCGGGGGCGGCGGGCGTGCCGGGCTATCTCGGCGCGACCGGCGGCGGCGGCGGCGCCAATGCGGCGATCCGCGCGGTCTTCTCGAAGGGCGGCGCGTGCTACGACTGCCATGTCGTCGTCCCGCCGACCGACGGAAGCCTGAACTATGGCGTGGTGCCGGTGAAGCAGACCATGCGCTATCTTCAGCATGGCTGGTTCGACCACAGCGCACACGCCACCGCGACCTGCAAGAGCTGCCATGGCGAGGCGCTGACCTCGAACGACGTCCACAAGGTGATGGTGCCCGGCATCAAGACCTGCCGCACCTGCCATGGCGGTCCGGATGCGCATCCGCCGATGGTCAAGTCCGGTTGCGAGATGTGCCACGACTACCACCGTGGCGACGGCGCACCCCAGTCGCTGCGGATCCGCGGCGGCAGCAGCGTCCCGACGAACGGGAGCGTCACCACGGCCGGTGGCGGACACGAAACGAAACTGGCCGATCTGGGCCCTGATCCGATCAGGCCGGACCTGCAATGGAGGGGCGATGCTGATCGCGCAGATCTCGGACACGCATCTGGGATTCGTCCCCGATGATCCCGACGAGATGAACGCGCACCGCCTGCGGGCGGTGCTCGATCATCTTTTCGTCGCGCTGCCCCGGCGGCCCGACCTGCTGCTTGCGACGGGCGACCTGACCGAGCGCGGCGATCGCGGATCGTACCGGCGGCTGCGCGCGATCCTCGATGCGGTGCCGGTGCCGGTGCTGTGCACGGTCGGCAACCACGATCTGCGCGCCAATTTCTGCGCCGAGTTCGATACGACGCCGGTCAACGAGGGCTTCGTCCAATATGTCGTCGACACCGACGAGTTGCGCATCATCATGCTCGATACGCTCGAGGAGGGTCGTCACGGCGGCGCCTTCTGCGCGGCGCGCGCGGCGTGGCTGTCGGCGCGGCTCGCCGAGGCGCCCGAGCGGCCGACGCTGATCGTCCTTCACCATCCGCCGTTCCCGACCGGCATTCCGTGGATGACGACCGATCCGCGCGAACCCTGGGTCCACCGGCTGGCGGACGCGATCCGCGGCCACCGCCAGATCGTCGCGATGGTGTGCGGCCATATCCACCGGGCGATCTTCGGGCGGCTCGAGGATACCGTCGTGGCGGTCTGCCCGTCGACCGCGCCCGCGGTCGCGCTCGAGCTTCAGCCGATGGACCCCGAGGTGACCGACGACCGGCCGATGGTGATCGAGGCGGCGCCCGCCTGCACACTGCATCTGTGGGACGGCGCGCGGATGGTCACGCACCACAGCCGCGTCGAGCCGACCCCGCTGATCGTCAAATATGACGAGATCATGCACCCGATCGTCCGCAAGGTCTTCGCCGAGCGGCCGAAGCCCTAAACCTCATGACCGGCGACTGCGGCGTCGTGCCCGGCGTGCACGGCAGGACGGACATGCCCGCGCCGGTTGCCTGACCGCAAGCTACTCCATCCCGATTGCGGTGGACCGATCGCCCGATCGTCGCGCGATCCGTTGCGAGTATCAATCTGCTACCTACATTCA
>CAZZZX010000471.1:0-3114 GCA_964658585.1 uncultured Novosphingobium sp. | reverse complement strand
CGGGATCAGCGTGTCGAGGCTCGGCTCGGACCGATCCCAGGGATCGTCGCTCGGCCGCTCGGGCACGCCCGAGCGATTGTCCGACGGCAGGAAATCGATGAAGTCTCGCGCCGCGAGCAGGGCATCGACATCGTTCTCGAACGCATTGTCGGCGACGCCCGACTTGGCGGTGTGTGCCGACGCGCCGCCCAGATCCTCCTGCGTCACCACCTCGTTGGTCACGGTCTTGACCACTTCGGGGCCGGTGACGAACATGTAGGACGAATCCTTCACCATGAAGATGAAATCGGTCATCGCTGGAGAATAGACCGCGCCGCCCGCGCACGGCCCCATGATGAGGCTGAGCTGCGGCACCACGCCCGAGGCCAGCACGTTGCGCTGGAACACCTCGGCATAACCGCCGAGCGAGGCGACGCCCTCCTGGATGCGCGCGCCGCCGCTGTCGTTGAGCCCGATCACGGGTGCCCCGACCTTCAGCGCCATGTCCATGATCTTGCAGATCTTCTGCGCGTGCCGCTCGCTGAGCGAGCCACCGAAGACGGTGAAGTCCTGGCTGAACACGAACACCAGCCGGCCGTTGACCGTACCCGATCCGGTGACGACGCCATCCCCCGGAACGTGCTGCGCCTCCATCCCGAATTCGGTGCAGTTATGCTCGACGAACATGTCGAGCTCCTCGAAGCTGCCCTCGTCGAGCAGGATCTCGAGCCGCTCGCGCGCGGTCAGCCGGCCCTTGCCGTGCTGCGCGTCGATCCGCTTCTCGCCCCCGCCGAGCCGCGCGGCGGCGCGCCGCTTGTCGAGGATATCGAGGGTGGTGGGCATCGTTCTCCCTTCGCAGCGTACTGGCTGGCTGCGCGCTCTGCACCGGGCGTCGGAGCTTGGCAAATGTGGTTTAGTGAAGTTGCGAATGTCCCGTTTGTAAAATAAGTGAACGTCATGGCCGCCGCGATCCGCCAGAGCTATGCCGGCAGCCGCGTCCGCGCGGCTCGGCCTGTCGCAGGGCGCGATGGCGGCGCGTCTGGGCATCTCGGTCAGCTACCTGTCCCAGATCGAGACCGACGGACGACCGCTCACCCGCGCGGTCGCGCTCGCGCTCGCCACCGCCTGGCCCGACGACTGGCGCGGGATCGATGCCGACGCCGAAACGCGGCTGCTCGCCGATCTCGCCGAGGCCGCCGCCGACCCGCTGACCGGCGAGCCGCCGCCGCCCGCCGACCTGCTGGCGCGTGCGATCGAGCAGCAGCCAGTGCTCGCGCGGCGCTTCGTCGCGCTCCACGCCGCATGGCGCCGCGCCGAGGATCAGCTCCAGCGGCTCGACGACGCCTATGACGCGGGCAGTGCGGGTGCCGGGCGGCTGCCCTGGGACGAGGTGCGCGACTGGTTCCACGACGCCGGCAACTATATCGACGCGCTCGATGCCGAGGCCGAGCGGATCGGCACCGGCCTCGGTCGCGATCCCGAGATGCTGGTCCGTCGCCTGCGCCGCCATCATGGCGTCGCGGTCCGCGCCGCCGCCAGCGACGCGCCGCTGCGCGCGTTCGATGCCGGGCGCGGCACGCTCTGGCTCGATCCCGCGCTGGCGGTGGAGAGCCGGCGCTTCCAGCTTGCCCACCAGCTCGCCCGGCTCGAACTCGGCGACACGATCGCGACGATCGCCGCGGGGGCCGGGTTACGCTCGCCCGAGGCGGCGCGGCTGCTCGAGGTGGGGCTGGGCAACTATGCCGCCGGCGCGATGCTGATGCCCTACGAGGCGTTCCGCAGCGAGGCGCGGCGCGTGCGCCACGACATCGACCGGCTGCGCCGCACGTTCGCGGTCAGCTTCGAGCAGGCGTGTCACCGCCTCTCGACACTGCAGCGGCCCGATGCGCGCGGCGTGCCGTTCTTCTTCTGCCGGGTCGACATGGCGGGCAACATCACCAAGCGCCATTCCGCGACGCGGCTGCAGTTCGCGCGCTTCGGCGGCGCCTGTCCGCTCTGGGTGATGCACGAGGCGGTGGCGATCCCCGACCGCATCCTCACCCAGCTCGCCGTCATGCCCGACGGGATGCGCTACGTCGTCGCCGCGCGCGGGCTGGTCAAGGAAAGCGGCCGGTTCGAGCGGAGTCCGCGCCGCTATGGGGTGGCGCTGGGCTGCGAGATCGATCAGGCGCGCGACTTCGTCTATGCCGACCATCTCGATCTCGCGCGCGAGGATACCGCGACGCCGATCGGCATGTCGTGCCGCATCTGTCCGCGCGAGGGCTGCGCGCAACGCGCCTTCCCGCCCGCCGGCCGCGCGCTCCGCGTCGATCCGGACCGCCGCGAGGTGGTGCCGTACCGCTTCGGCTAGGGGCGCAGCGCCAGCGTCTCGAGCGTCTTGATCCGCTGTTCGCCATAGCCCCACGCCCGCAGCTCGGCGGCGACCGGATCGGGCAGGTGGCGTCGGTAACGCGTCACGACGACCGCGCGGCGCAGCGCCTCGAGCTTGGGATCGGCGAGCCGGCGCGAGGCACCGCGCGCGCCGAACACCCAGGCGAAGGCCCGCTCGATCAGCCCGGGCGACTCGAGGCTGGCGAGCCGGTCGTTGCGCGCGAGCAGGATGACGTTGCGCTCGACGACCGACAATGCGGGCTCGCTGCGCACCAGCACCGGCGCGAACGCGCTCGGATAGGCGGCGTGGTCGGTGCGGTCGGTGCGGTCGCCGGTCTCAGCCACCGCTGGCTCCTCGATCATGTGGCGCAGGGCCATGCGGTTTCTCCTGGCTCGGGACGAACGCGGACCGCCCGGATGGTGGGCCCGCGCCGATCGATCGGTGACAACTCGTCGAGCGACCGTGCGTCAGTGCGGGATGTCGCGTGAACCCCAGATTGCCGAAATATGTGCAACCGCTCATGCCGCCGGGAGGGCGTGCGGCGAGGCGTGCCCCGCGTCCGGCCATCCGCGCGGATCGGCCGATCGCACCCGCGCCGCCTTTACCCCTTCTTGACGAGTTGCGCGGCAAGACGGGCGGATATGACGGGGGAGACCATCATGTCCGGCCGCACCAAGGCCGCCTCGCGCGCCGCCCCGCAGCTCGCGCGTGCGCGCCGCGACCTGCTGCTCGGGGGCATCGTCGTCGCATCGATCCTGTTGCTG
>CAZZZX010000470.1:0-3123 GCA_964658585.1 uncultured Novosphingobium sp. | reverse complement strand
CGACCAACGCGGCGATCGCCGGCATGTCGTAATAGCTGGTCACCACCGGCACGAACTTGGCGGTGCGGGCCGCCTGGCCGCCGCCCGCGGTCTCGATGGCGTTGATCGCCCGGTCGTAGGCGGTGATCCGCGCCACCGCGCCCGACTGCGCCTGCGCGGCGCCTGTCGCCGCCGCGACCACCGCCGCCATCCCACCGAACCAAGCCAGAACACGCATGTCGATCTCCTCCGCGGGCGCCATGATCGCCGCCGCCCGAACCGCGCGTGAACGCGTTTTAACGGGCGTGCGTGCCATGCTTGCGCCACATCGCCATGCTTTGGCTTCCGCCGCGCGCCGCATCGCCCTATATCGATGCCGCACGAGCGAAGGAGTTGCGATGATCAAGGTGCTGCTGGCCCAGCCGCGCGGCTTCTGTGCGGGCGTGATCCGCGCGATCGACATCGTCGACCGCGCGCTCGATCGCGTCGGTGCGCCGGTCTATGTCCGCCACGAGATCGTCCACAACCGCCACGTCGTCGATACGCTCAAGGCGCGCGGCGCGGTGTTCGTCGAGGAACTCGACGAGGTGCCCGCGGGCGCGGTGACGGTGTTCTCCGCGCACGGCGTCTCCAAGGATGTCGAGCAGGCGGCGCGGAAGCGCGGCCTGCCGGTGATCGACGCCACCTGCCCGCTGGTCACCAAGGTCCATGTCCAGGGCCGCAAATACGTCTCCAAGGGCCGCACCCTGGTGCTGATCGGCCATGCCGGCCATCCCGAGGTCGAGGGGACACTCGGCCAGATCGAGGGGCCGGTGCATCTCGTCGGCACGCCCGAGGAGGTCGCCGGGCTCGATATCGCCGTCGACGTGCCGATCGCGTACATCACCCAGACGACGCTGGCGGTCGACGATACCCGCGCGATCATCGCCGCGCTCCAGGCGCGCTTCGCCGACGTCAAGGGCCCCGACACGTCCGACATCTGCTACGCCACGCAGAACCGCCAGACCGCGGTGCGCGACCTGTGCCGCCACGCCGATCTGCTGCTGGTCGTCGGATCGCCCAACAGCTCCAACTCGCGGCGTCTCGCCGAGATCGGCACCGAGATGGGCAAGCCGAGCCACCTGATCGAGGATGGCGATGCGCTGGATCCCGCCTGGCTCGACGGTGTGAACACGATCGGGCTGACCGCGGGCGCGTCCGCGCCCGAGGAACTCGTCCAGTCGGTGATCGCCGCGATCGCCGCGATCACCGAGGTCGAGGTCGCCCCGCTCGACGGGATCGAGGAAACGCTTCATTTCCGCCTGCCGCCGGCGCTCGACCGGCTCGCTCCGCGTACCGTCGCGGCCTGAGGAGTACCAGAATGACCCTTCCCCTCGCCGTGGTCGCGCGGATCGGCAGCTATGCCGTCAAGAACGAGCTGCGCGGCAAGAAATACCCGATGGTGCTGATGCTGGAGCCGCTGTTCCGCTGCAACCTCGCCTGCAAGGGCTGCGGCAAGATCGATTATCCCAGCGAGATCCTCAACCAGCGTCTCTCGGTCGAACAGTGCATGACCGCGATCGACGAGTGTGGCGCGCCCGCGGTCTCGATCGCGGGCGGCGAGCCGCTGCTCCACCGCGAGATGCCGCAGATCGTGCAGGGCTATCTGGCGCGGAAGAAGTTCGTCATCCTGTGCACCAACGCCCTGCTGCTCAAGAAGAAGATCGACGACTACAGGCCGCACCCGTTCTTCACCTGGTCGATCCATCTCGACGGCGATCAGGTGATGCACGACAAGGCGGTGAGCCAGGACGGCGTCTACGAGGTCGCGATCGAGGCGATCGAACTGGCGCAGTCTCGCGGCTTCCGCGTCCAGATCAACTGCACCGTGTTCGACGGCGCCGATCCCGATCGGCTAGCGGCGCTGTTCGACGACATGAAGCGCCGCGACGTGGAGATCACCATCTCGCCCGGCTATGCGTATGAACGCGCGCCCGACCAGGAGCATTTCCTCAACCGCGAGCGGACCAAGACGCTGTTCCGCCAGGTCTTCGCCAAGGGCGACGGCGGCAAGGCGTGGGGCTTCACCAACTCGCCGCTGTTCCTCGATTTCCTCGCCGGCAACCAGAGCTACGAATGCACGCCCTGGTCGATGCCGCTGCGCAACATCTTTGGCTGGCAGAAGCCCTGCTACCTGCTCAACGAAGGCTATGCCAAGACCTTCGACGAGCTGATGGAGAACACCGACTGGGATCAGTACGGCGTCGGCAAGTACGAGAAGTGCGCCGACTGCATGGTCCATTGCGGGTTCGAGGGCACCGCGACGAAGGATGCGATCCGTCACCCGCTCAAGCTGCTGGGCGTGGCGCGCAAGGGTGTGCGCACCGCAGGCGCGATGGCGCAGGACGTCGACCTGTCGCGTGCGCGCCCGGCGGAGGAGACCTATTCGACGCATGTCGAGCGCGAACTCGCGCGCATCCGCGCAGAGAAGCCGCGCGCGGGCAAGCATGTGGTGGCGGCCGAGTAGCACGAGCCGAAGTCCGAGGCGGCGCCTCCCTTCCGGACAAGGGGGAGACGGCGGCTTGTCTACGGCAGCGCGAAATCGGCGTCGGCGAGCTTCGCGTAGTTCCGGATCAGACTCGCGCGGGCCCGCCCGACATCGCGCGCGATGCCGATCAGCGCGGGGATCTGCCAGGGCCGCGTCAGCACCGATAGCAGCACCCGACCGAGCGCGACGCCGCCATCGTCCGCCATCCCGACCCGCGCGGCGTGAGGCAGCGTGCGGCCTGCGGGATCGCACACCACGCGCGCTACCGCGAACGGCAGATCGTGCCGCGCCGCGACCCGCGCCGCGACATGGCTCTCCATGTCGCAGGCGATCGCGCGGCTGGCGATGTGGAGATCGTGCTTCTCGGCCGCAGTCGTCACCATCCGGCCGTCGGCATGGATGCGGCCGAGCACCGCACCGGGCAGCGTACGCGCGAGGCGGTTGATCCAGTCGCGGTTGCGCTCGGTCTGCTGGCCGGTCGCCACCGCCTCGGCGGCGATGCGCAGCGGGCCGCTCCGCGACGCCCCCGCGCCGACACTCCACTCGCGCCGTTCCGATCCTGACGGCGCGACCGTGCCGACCACCCATTCGCCCGCCTCGAGCCGCGGCGCGAGGCC
>CAZZZX010000469.1:0-3126 GCA_964658585.1 uncultured Novosphingobium sp. | reverse complement strand
ATCTCGGCCTTGGCGACGCGGCTCAGCAGATGGATGTCGTGCGTCGCGACGACGATCGTGGTGCCGAGCGTGTTCAGCGCATCGAACAGATGGAGCAGCCGCGCCGCCATGTCGGGATCGACATTGCCGGTCGGCTCGTCGGCGACGAGGATCTCGGGTCGGCCGATCACCGCGCGCGCGATCGCGACGCGCTGCTGCTCGCCGCCCGACAGCGTCTGCGGGCGCGCGGACGCGCGATCCGCGAGCCCGACCCAGGCCAGCATCTCGCGCACCGGGGTGACGAGATCGCGTTCGTCGACGCCCGCGACGCGCAGCGGCAGCGCGATGTTGTCGAATGCGGAGAGGTGCGGGATCAGCCGGAAATCCTGGAACACCACGCCGATACGGCGGCGGAACCCGGGCAGTCGCCCGCGCCGCAACCGCACCACGTCCTCCCCGAACAGCTGGATCGAGCCGCGCGACGGGCGCTGCGACAGATAGAGCATCCGCAGCAGGGAGGTCTTGCCCGCGCCCGACGGCCCGGTGAGGAAGTAGAAGCCGCCGACCGCGAGACTGAAGCTCAGGTCGGACAGCGTCTCGGTGCCGGTGCCGTAGCGCAGGCCGACATTCTCGAACTGCACGATGCCCGCCACGTCCGCCCGCTTCCTTCCGGTCGTTCCGCGGCGCCGCCGCGTCCCCGGCGTCGCTTTCGCACAGGCGCCGTGGCGCGGGCAAGCATCCCCGGAAATCGGTGACCACGCGAACGAGGACGGTTTCGTGAACGCGAAAATCGCTCTAGACCCCCCAGTCGTATCGATATGGGGGTAGCCGGGGTGCGGGCGCCATGATCTTGAGCTGTCCGGCCTGTGGGACGCGCTATCTCGTGCCCGATGCGTCGGTCGGGCCGACCGGGCGGCAGGTGCGCTGCGCGGCGTGCCGGCACAGTTGGTTCCAGGATCCGGCGCGGATCGATCCCGATGCGCCGCCGGCCTCGTTCGCGCCGCCATCGACCGCGCGAATCGTGCCCGACGGTGCGACCGTGCCGCTGGGCGGTCGACCGCTGTCCGGCGGCGGCGACGTGCCCGTGCAGGGCTATGCCGAGATCCGCCCGCACGAGGATCGTCAAGATCCCTGGGCATCCGAACCGCCGTTCCGGCCGCGTCGCAACCCGTTGCGCATCCGGACGATCCTCGCCGGCATCGCGGCGGTGCTGCTGCTCGCCGCGGCTGGCGCGGTGGCGTGGCTCGGCCCCAGGCACCTCGCGCTGGCGAGCGGGATCGGCGGTACGACGCGGCAGAGCCCGCTGATGCTCCAGGTCGTCCAGAAGCCCGAGCGGCGGGTGATGGCGAGCGGCAACGAACTGTTCGCGGTCTCCGGCAGGATCGTCAATCCGACGCTGGCACGCCAGACCGTGCCCGACATCCGCGCCGAGCTCAGCGACGGCAACGGCCATATCGTCTATGGCTGGACGATCGCCGCGCCGGTGCGCACGCTGGCACCCAAGGCGAGCGCCGATTTCGACAGCGCCGAAGTCGACGTGCCGCGCGGCTCGCGCGCGCTCAACTTGAGCTTCGCGGACGGGTCGGCCGGGTGATCCGGCGGACGACGACGAACAGCCGGCCGAGCTGGAGCGAAGCGGCGGCGACCATGCCGGCACCCGCCGCGATCATCAGCGACATCGGACCCGCACCCGCCGCCGACAGCAGCCAGCCGAGCCCGCCCGTCACCACCAGATAGGCGATGATGCCGTTGACCCCGGCCGCGACCTGATCGTCGAGCGAACGCAGCGCATAGACGCCGACGATCTGCAGCCCGTCGAACGGCATGAACAGCGCCAGCCGGACGAGGAACGCGGTGGCGAGCGCGATCACCGCCGGATCGCCGGAGAACAGGCCGCAGACCGTGTGTGCGGTCGCGACCATCAGTGCGGCGAGCAGTGCCATCAGCCCGAACGCCATTGCCGCTGCGAGCGCCGCGCGCCGCATCACGACATCGAACTCGCCGGCGCCCGCGGCGTGGCCGACCCGCACGCCCGCTGCCGACGCCATGCCGAGACCGAGCGCGAAGACGAGATTGTGCAGCGAGAACACCGTCTGGAACGCGCCCGCGGTGACGTCGCCATAGCGTGTCGAGAGCGCGATCAGCACCGAAAAGCCGACCAGTTCGAGCGCGGCGGCGACCGCCGGCATCGCTCCGAAGCGCGCGAGCGCGGGCCACAGCGCCAGCGCCGCGCGCCAGTCCGCGCGCGACATCCGCCGTACGCCTCGGGCGTCGCGCGCAGGCATCGTCCAGGCGGCTGCGGCCATCATGACGAGCCCGGCCCAGGATGCGATCGTGGTGGCGAGCGCGGCGCCCACCGCGCCGAGTTCGGGCGCGCCGAGCCGGCCGTCGGCGAGCATCCAGGCGAGCACCGCGTTGAGCGGCAGCATGACGAGATAGACGATCGTCACCCGCCGCGGTCTGCTCGCCCCTTCCAGAAAGAATGCCAGTGCCGAGGTGGTGAACTGGGCAGGGAAGGCCGGGGCCATCGCGCGCGCCACTGCGGCGCCCGCGGGGACCAGGGCCGGTGCGACGCCGAGCCCGGCGATCGCCTGAGGGGCGACGGCAAGCAGCAGCACGCAGGCGCCGCCGCCCAGCGCCATGCCGTGAATCACGCCCGCGCGCATCACGGTGCCGCTGTCGGCCGGTCGCCCGGCGCCATCGGCACGCGCGACATGGACCAACACCCCCGTCATCGCCGAGAAGCCCGCGACCAGCACGACATAGAGGATCGCGCGCGCCGCCGAGAGCGCGCCGAGCTCGGCGGTGCCGGCATGACCGACCACCGCGACGTCGATCAGGTGCATCAAAGTCCAGTTGAGGCTGGTCAGCATCACCGGCCAGGCGAGCGCCGCGAGCGCGCCTGCCTCGGTGGCGACGGTCGGCGATTGGCTGCGCATCGGCCGCCGCGGTAGCCTGCCGGGAACCTGCCGCCAAGCACCCAGGAATCGTGTTGCGGAGCCCCGATCGCTGCGCTAGAGGCACCCGCCTACCGGCTGCCAAGCCCTTTTTCGGGGACAGGCGGGCATCATGGCGTGCGGTCGTGGCGGAACTGGTAGACGCGCAGCCTTGAGGTGGCTGTGGCCGAAAGGCCGTGGAAGTTCGAGT
>CAZZZX010000468.1:1257-3127 GCA_964658585.1 uncultured Novosphingobium sp. | reverse complement strand
CGGCCCGTGCGGTCAGCGCCGCGGGTGCGGGCGGCGCGAGCGCGCGGCCGGCGAAGACGATCGCGGCCTCGGCCGGAACGACGTCGCCGCGCCCCGTCGCGGCGACGCGCAGGCTGGTGCCCGGCGCGCTTGCGGGCAGCGCCCAGCTCGCCAGCGTATCCGGGTCGATCAGCACGATCCGCTCGCCGGGCTGGTGCGCCGCCATCGCCCATTCGGTGCCGCGCCGCCCACGCAGCAACCGGCCGAGCCGCCAGCGCGCCGGTGCGATCCGCTCCGCGATCCCGAACTGGACGAGCTCGTCGCCGACCAGCAGCAGATTGCCGCCCGCCGACCAGCCCAGCCGATCGTCGCCCGCCAGCGTCATGCCGTCGTCGAGCAGCGCGATCTCGAGGCCAGCGACAGTGTCGATCAGCATCGCGTCGCCCGGCGCCAGCGCGGCGACCGCGGATCCGATCACCGCGGGCGCGGCGGTCTCGCCGATCGACTGCCAGGTCGCGCCGTCGTCGAGGCTGCCGATCATCGTCGCCTGCCGCCAGCCGGCATCCGCGCCCGCCGCCGCGACCAGCAGAGTCGGCACGTCGGAGGGCTGGTCGCCGAGCGTCGGCAGATCGAGCAGCGCGAGCACAGTCGGCCCCTGGACGAGATCGGGCTGCGCGGTCGCCCGCCCCGCGCTCGCCGGCAGCGCGAGCCCGCCGCCGCCGGGCAGCCGGATCGCGGCGAGCGTCACCGCGCCGCCCTCGTAACCGCGCCGCGTCACCCGCCAGCGCCCGTCGAGCCCGGGCAGCGTGACGATCGCGCCCGCGGCGCAGCCGAGCCAGCGCGGCGGCAACGTCACGCTCGCCTGCTCGCGGGCCGCCCAGTCGCGCGCCAGCCGCGCCTCGGCGAGCGCGCGGGCGTCGGCCGCCGCACACGCCGCGGGCAGCTCGACGGTGAGCAGCCGCCGCCCCGCGCCACCGCGGCGCGCGCGCTGCGCACCGAGCTGGAAGTCGCGCGCCGGATCGTAATGGTCGATCGCCACGGTTTCGGGCAGCGTGCCCGCCGCCTGCCGGTCGATCGTCACCCGCGGGCCGTGCGCGTCGCCGGGCTGCGCGCCGAGATCGTCCGCGCCGATCGCCAGCGGATCGGCACTCTCGTCGACCAGATGCAGCCCGCCGGCATCGGCCGCGAACGCCACCGGCAGCGCCGCCGCCAGCCCCTCGATCGCGCCGCGCACGCTGTCGCCGCCGGCCGCATAGCCGACCAGCGCCGGCCCGCCCGCGCCGATCACGTCGCCGCCCGACACTTCGCCGGCGATCGTCGCGATCGTCACCGGCGCCGCGTCGGCGACGACCTCGAAACTCAGCGACGGGATGCGATTGCCGAAATCGGCGAGCTGCAACCCCTCGAACACCGCATAGGCGGTGCCGCGATAGGCCGGCGTGGTCGCGATCCCCTCGGCGGATGCGATCAGCGGATCGATCGCCTGCGCCTCGTCGCCGGGATGGAGGCGGAACGCGGCGACGTCGCCCTTCCAGTCGCCCGCCGCGCCACGCAGCAGATTGCCGTCGGCCCAGATCCGTCCGACCGACAGGATCGCGCGCGCCGACAGCGCCACCGCGAACGACGCCGAATAGCTGTAGGTCGTGACCTTGGGCCGGCCCTTGCCCGCGCTCGTCTTGTGGCGGTCCTCGATCAGGTCGGTCGCCCAGATCACGCTGCCCGCGACGCGCATCGTGCCGAACAGCCGCGGCAGTTCGGTCCCGTAGGTCGAGCTCTGCACCGCCAGACTGCCGAGCCGCGCCCCGCGCACGCCCTTTGGGGCGAGCAGCCGCTGGTCGATCTGGCTGCCGATCGCCGCGCCGATCGCGCCGCCGATCGGCCCGCTGAGCAC
>CAZZZX010000468.1:0-1247 GCA_964658585.1 uncultured Novosphingobium sp. | reverse complement strand
ACACCGGCTGCGACCACACGCCGGCCGGACCGTGCGCGAGGTAGCCGGCCCGCACGGCCTCGGTCATCGCCGGGGTGGTGAACGGCTGCGGGAACAGGAGACCGTGCCGGGCGGCGACGGCGGTGACCACCCCGCCGAGCACGCTGCCGACCGCGGTGAGCACCAGTGTCGCCATGACGTCAGTCCCCCTTGCGCCAGCGCGCGATCACCGGCCAGCGCGGTGCCCCCGGCGTCTCGACGACGCGGCGCAGCCCGGCATCGGCATGGACGAAGCCGCGATCGGTGGTGATCGCGAGATGATGCTGGAACGGCCCGACGGCGAACAGCAGCAGGTCCCCCGCACGCGCGGTCGCGGTGGTCCGGAAGCCATGCGCCGCCGCGAGCGCGACGACCGCATCCGGATCGCCGCCGCGCAGCGCATAGCCGGTCGGCAGGTCCGCGAGCCGATAGGCGCACGCGACGACGCCGACGCAATCGAGGCCGCCCGCGACGCTGCGGCCATGCAGCCGGAAGCGCGCGCCGACGCACGCCCGCGCCGCCGCGACGATGTCTTCGCCGGTCATCCGCTCAATCCGTGCCGTAGCGGGTGAGCAGGTCGTTGCCCGGCAGATGCGGCTCGCCGCGAAAATTGACGGCGTTGGCGAAGCGCGTGCAGCAGGTCTCGAAGCGCCGGTCGCAGCCTTCGGTCAGTTCGACCAGCGCCCCCGGCACGGGTATCGCGAACGGCGGGTCGCGCAGCGTGACGGTCGCGCCGTCCGACACCGCGACGGCTTGCGCGAGCCCGGCATTGCCGCCGTCGAGCCAGCGCAGCCGCCCGAAGCCATAGATGTCGGGCGCGGGCTCGGCGCTATCGAGCGTCAGCGCCGCAGCGTCCGCCGCGACGACGCGCGCGAACCGCGTCCGCTCGCCCAGATCCACCCGGCAGCGCGGATCGCCGAGATCCGCGCGGCAATCGGGCGTCGTGCTCTCGACCACCGGCCGCTCGAGCAGCGCGGTCGGCCCGCGCAGCTCGACGGTGAAGGCGCCGTCCTTGACCGTCACGTCGCCCAGTTCGCCCTGCGCGAGCATCAGCGGCGCCGCGGCGGGATCGCTCCAGTCCATCGCCGCGAGCGTCAGCGTCGGGCCGTCCCAGCGCCCGGCGAGCAGATCGGCCGCGGTGATCGCATCGTCGGTCAGCGCGCCGGCGAGATCGAGCGTGTCGACGTCGAACCCGTCCGACTGGCTGATCGCGGACGGCACCATGCCCG
>CAZZZX010000467.1:945-3134 GCA_964658585.1 uncultured Novosphingobium sp. | reverse complement strand
CGATCGACCTTGGTGAGGATGTCGCCGGGCATCCAGATCGTCATGTCGGCATATTGCGCGCGGCCAAGCAGGTCGGCGGCGGGCGCGTGCCGCATCGCCTGCACCCAGCGATCCTCGGCGCGGTGGCCGGCGAGCGCGCGGCGCGCATCGGGCGTGTAGAGCCGCGCGCGCCGTTCGGGCGTGGTGAAGGCGACGGCGCGCGCATACGCCTCCTCGGGCGACCGCGCGATCGCCTCCAGCGTCGCCTTGGCGCGCAGCGGGCGCGGCGCCCAGTCGGCCTTGGGCCAGGCACGCGCGAGGGTGCCGAACACGGGTTCGCGCAGCGCCTGCGGCACCAGCCCGCGCACGCGGTTCTCGGCCGCGAAGAAGCGGTGGCGGCGATAGCCGGCCATCGCCTCGTCGGCACCGTCGCCCGACAGCGCGACCGTGACGCGCTCGCGCGCCAGCTCGCAGACGCGAAAGGTCGGCAGCGCGGAGGCATCGGCGAAGGGCTCGTCGAACGAGCCGACCAGCCGGTCGATCAGCTCGTAATCGTCGGGCGAGACGATGCGTTCGCGATGGTTGGTGGCGAATCGCTGCGCGACGAGGCGGGCGTGCGCGGTCTCGTCGAGCCCGGCGACGTCGAAGCCGATCGAGCAGGTCTCGACCGCCTGCCGGCTCGCCTCCGCCATCAGCGCGACGACGCTCGACGAATCGACCCCGCCCGAGAGGAAGGCACCGAGCGGCACGTCGGACACCATGCGCGAGCGCACGCCCTCGCGCAGATGGCCGATCAGCGTCTCCTCGAGTTCGGCCGCCGAGCCGCGCGCATCGCCCGAGAAGGCCAGGTCCCACCAGCGTAGCGGGCGCGGCATCGGCTTGCCCCGCACGACGACGAGATAGTGCGCGGCGGGCAGCTTCTTCACGCCCGCGACGATGCAGGCATCGTCGGGGACATAGCCCAGCCCCATGAAATCCTCGACCGCGGTGAGATCGGGCGCGCGACGCAGGCGGGGATGCGCGAGCAGCGCCTTCAATTCCGAGCCGAACAGCAGCGCACCGTCCGACAGCTCGGCATAATGCAGCGGTTTCACCCCGAAGCGGTCGCGCGCGAGGATCAGCGTCTGCTCCGCCGCGTCGTGGAGCGCGAAGGCGAACATGCCGGTAAAGCGATCGAGACAGGCCGGGCCCCACAGCCGCCAGCCGTGGAGGACGCATTCGGTGTCCGAATTGGTGCTGAAACAGGCGCCCTGCCGCTCGAGCTCGGCGCGCAGCTCGCGGTAATTGTAGATCTCGCCGTTGAACACGGTGACGTATCGCCCGTCCGCGCTCGCCATCGGCTGATCGCCGCCGGCGAGATCGATGATCGACAGGCGGCGATGGCCGAGGCCGACGCCGGGCGCGGTCCAGATGCCCTCGCCGTCGGGGCCGCGGTGCGCGATCGCGTCGATCATCGTGCGCACCCGCGCCGGATCGACCGGCTTGGGGACATCGATATGGAAGATGCCGGCGATGCCGCACATGGCGCGCGCTCAGCCTCCCGCGGCGATCTGGTCGAGCACGCGCGCGGGTGCGCCGAGCTGGACGAGGAAGCGATCGACGGCCCCGCGCCCGCCCCGGTCGAGCGGCGCCGAGACGAGCAGGGCGGCGGCGCGCTGGTCGCCGCCGAGCAGGCGATGGCGCAGCGTCGCGAGCTTGACGCGGGTCGGGCTGCCGGTGACGGTGCCGCCGACGTCGTAGGCGGTGAGCACCTCGCGCGTGACCGGTCCGGGGGCGTCGATCTGCTCGGCCTTCCAGCCCGGCGGCGCGGCATGGTCCTCGGCCCAGGACCAGCGCCCGTCGGGATCGACCGCACCATGGCCATAGCCGACGAGCTCGCGGTCCGGCGCCTGCGCGGCATAGTATATCGCGGCGAGATCGACCTCGGCGCCGCCCGCATCGCGATAGCGCTGGACGAGCATCCGGTCGGCGCCGGGGAAATGCGGCCGCCACGGCTCGCCCGCCCGGTCGTCGATCGCGATCCAGCCGGGCAGCTGCGGCAGCCGCGCCGCCGCCGAGACCGGCCGCGCCCCGCTCGCGACGACCAGCGTCCCCCAGGCCGGCGCGACCAGCGCCACGCCGAGCGTCGCCAGCACCGCGGCGGCGAGCGGCAGCGTGTGGCGCTGGCGGGCCTCCTGCCCGGCGATCCACGCCCCGGTCGCGACCGGCGC
>CAZZZX010000467.1:0-935 GCA_964658585.1 uncultured Novosphingobium sp. | reverse complement strand
CGAAGAAGCGCCACGAGACCGCCAGCACGGTCGCGATCACCGCGGCGAAGAAGAACCAGCCATAGACGATGTGATCGAACCCCGACGCCGCCTTGGCGCCGATCCGCTGCGCCACCCAGATCGTCGCGAAGGCGCGCAGGCCGTTGGCGAGCACGGGCACCACCACGCACAAGGCGAGGAAGACCAGCCGCCGCGACCATCGCGTGAAGCCGAGATGCGCGACCAGCACGCCGAGCGCCACCATCGCGATCAGGAACTTGGCACCCGAACACGCCTCGGCGACCTTGAACCAGCCGCCCGGCGTGGTGATGAACACGCCGTCGAGCCGCGCCGGGACGTGGGTGAGCGCGAGCAGCGTCATGCACATCTTCGCGGTCAACGTCTGGAGCGGGGGGACGATCGCATCGCCTGCGGGCACCAGGAACACCGCGTAGAGCAGCGGGAACAGCAAGATCGCGGTGGCGGCGCGGCCGAGCACGACGGCGGCGGCACCCTGCAGCATCATCACCAGGCCGAGCTGCCGCGCGAAGGCGACGCCCGCGGCCTCGCCGAGCAGCCATCCGGACGCACCCGCCGCCACCCAGAGCAGGGGCAGCGCCCAGCCGCGCGGGACGGTCATCGCCAGGGCGCAGCGCCGCACCCAGACCAGCCAGGCGATCACCGGCACGATGACGAGGCAGTGCTCGTAGGTGCTGGCGTTCCACCACAGCATCGCCATCGCCTGCGCGTCACGGCGGAAGACGAGCAGCAGCGCGGTCGCGAGCGCGGCGAGCGCGGCGAGATGCGCGCGCCAGCCGGTCAGGCCGCCGCTCTCCGTCCGCAGCGCCGCGGGAGCGCCGATCGCGCGGTCACTCATATGTGGCTGAGCATCTGGTCGAGCGGGGCGAGCCGCGCCGCCCAGCCATAGCGTGCCTCGACGCGCGCGCGCGCCGCGC
>CAZZZX010000466.1:0-3149 GCA_964658585.1 uncultured Novosphingobium sp. | reverse complement strand
AGACCGCCGGGTTGCAGACCACCTCGGCGAGCGTCTCCGGCTTCATCACCGGCATGTACGTGGTCTTCACGCCGCTGCTCGCGGCGCTCGTCCTGCGCGCCCGGCTCGGCGGCGTGGTCTGGCTGGTCCGGCGGATGGTCCGGCGGGGGGCGTGAAACCGATTACCGGAACAGGCGCGCCGCCTCAGACATCCTGCACCAGCCGCCCGTAGAGATCGGGCCGGCGATCACGGAAGAAGCCGAACGCGGCGCGGTGGCGCTTGACGCGATCGATGTCGAGCGTCGCGACCAGCACGCCGGTCTCCTCCGCGCCGAACTCGGCGAGCATGTCGCCGCGCTCGTCGCAGATGAAGCTGTGCCCGTAGAAACGCTGGCCGTGCTCGGTGCCGATGCGGTTGGCCGCCACCACCGGCACGACGTTGGACACCGCATGACCGATCATCGCGCGCCGCCACAGCCGCGAGGTGTCGAGCCCGGGGTCGTGCGGCTCGCTGCCGATCGCGGTCGGGTAGAACAGCAGCTGCGCGCCCATCAGCATCATCGCGCGCGCGGTCTCGGGATACCATTGGTCCCAGCACACGCCGACGCCCAGCGTCACCGGCGCGGTGTCGCCCCATACCTTGAAGCCGGTATTGCCGGGTCGGAAATAGAATTTCTCCTCGTAGCCCGGGCCATCGGGGATGTGACTCTTGCGATAGACCCCGCGCAGGCCGCCATCGGGGCCGATCATCGCCAGGCTGTTGTAGTGATGCGGCCCGTCCGCCTCGAAGAAGCTGGTCGGGATCGCGACGCCGAGCTCGGCGGCGAGCGCGCGCATCGCCAGCACCGCGGGATGGCGATCGACCGGCCGTGCGGTGGCGAACAGCGTCTCGTCCTCGACGCGGCAGAAATACGGCCCCTCGAACAGCTCGGGCGGCAGGATGACCTGCGCGCCCTTGGCCGCCGCCTCGCGCACCAGCTCGCTCACTGCGGCGATGTTCGCGGCCTCGTCCTCGCCGAAGGCGAGCTGGAGCGCGGCGACGGTGATCTCGGTCATGTGGGAGCTTCCTAGAGCCTGACGCCGAAGCGCGCGGCGATCGCGATGGTGGCGAGATAGGCGAGCAGCGTCAGCACGCAACCGGCGGCGAGCGCGGGCCAGAAATCCAAACCGCGGTGAAGCATCGCGGGGATCAGCAGGAACATCGGCAGCGAGGGCAGCACGTACCAGAAGGTCGCCTCGGCGTGCGCCGCCATGTTGGCGGGATCGGGCCGGTCGTGCCACAGCCAGATCATGCCGAGCAGCGACACCAGGGGCAGGGAGGCGATCAGCGCGCCCGCGGCCGGGAAGCGCCGCGCGACCGTCGAGACCGCAGCGACGATCAGCCCCGAGAGCATGGCGCGGACCCAGAAGGCGATCATGTCGCCTGTGGCACCTGTTGCGAGATGCAGTGGAGCGAGCCGCCGCCGGTGAGCAGATGGTCGGCGCGGATGCCGATCGTCGCGCGATCCGGGAACAGCGCGCCGATCGCCGCGACCGCCGCGGCGTCGTTGGCCGCGCCATAGACCGGCACCACCACCGCGGCGTTGCCGACATAGAAATTCATGTAGGAGGCGGGCACGATCTCGCCGTCGCGCGTCACCGCGCCGGGCGAGGGGATCGGCACCACGTCGAGCCCGAAATCGATCGCGCGCGCCTGCGCGTCGGCGAAGACCGCGGCATTGGGGTCGCCCGCATCCGCCACGGGCAGCGCCAGCCTGCCCGGCGCGACGAAGCGCGCGAGATTGTCGACATGGCCGTCGGTATGATCGTTGGCGAGCCCTTCGCCCAGCCACAATACGCGCGAAAGGCCCAGATCGCGCGCCAGCCGCGTCTCGATGTCCGCACGCGTCAGGTCGGGATTGCGATTGGGATTGAGCAGGCATTGCTCGGTGGTGACGCAGAGCCCGGTGCCGTCGACGTCGATCGCGCCGCCCTCCAGCACCCAGTCGCACGCCGCGGCCGTCAGGCCGCGGCTGGCGGCGAGCAGCGCGCCGATCGCCTCGTCGCCGGGGAGATCGTACTTGCCGCCCCAATAGTTGAAGCGGAAGTCGCGTGAGGTGCCGTCGTCGAGCAGGATCGGCCCGGTATCGCGCAGCCAGACATCGCCGAACGGTCGCACCAGCGTCTCCGCCGCCGCGCCGGCCAGCGTGCGCGCCGCCGCGGCGCTGGCCTCGTCGGCGCAGACCAGCACGACGCGCTCGCCGCGGCCACCGGCATGGACCGCGCGCGCGAACGCGGCGACTTCGGCGCGCGCCGGTTCGAGATCGTCCTCCCAGAGCTCGGGATGCGAGGGGAAGCCGATCCAGACGGCATCGTGCGGCACCCATTCGGGCGGCTGGCGGGGAGGCGTGGCGGACATCGCGCGCGCCATGGCAGCGCACCGAAGCGGATGCAACGACACTTGCATGACGGCGGGATTTGCGGTCATTTCCGGATCGGACAAGATCTGGGGGGATCCGATGACCTGGAAGAACAGAGCGCGCGCGGCCGGTCTGGCCTGCGCGGCGATGGCCGGATGCTCGCAGATCGCGATCGCCGCGACGCCGACCGACACCAAGGACGACACCGCCGCGATGTTCGGCGCGCGCGAGGCGGTGGTGGCGCCGACGCTGTCGCCGGACGGGAGCAAGGTGCTCTATCTCACCGCCGATTCCGCGTCAGGCACCGCAGTAATGGTGGCAGACGTCGATGGATCGAGCGCGCCGCACACCGTCACCGCAACGCAAAGCGCGACGACCTCCTTTTACGGCTGCGACTGGGCCGACAACAGCCGGATCGTCTGCACGATCGTCGGGAACAGCGAGACGGACGCGCTGACGAGCGTTCGCCGGCTGATCGCCGTCGATGCCGCCGGCGGTCGCCCCGTCACGCTCAGCCTGAGCGCGACCGCGGGCCGGGGCCAGCTTCGACTGAGCACCAATGGCGGCGAGGTGATAGACTGGCTGACCGGGGCCAACGGCAAGCTGCTGATCGAGCGCGATCATGTGCCGGAGGAAAATATCGGCACGCGGGTCGCACACACCGAGAATGGTCTGGGCGTCGATCTTGTCGACACCCGCTCGCTCGGTGCCTCGACGGTAGAGCCGGCCGAACAGAACGTCTCGACCTTCATGTCGGACGGCAAGGGCAAG
>CAZZZX010000465.1:0-3152 GCA_964658585.1 uncultured Novosphingobium sp. | reverse complement strand
CGGAACGGGCCGTGGAGCACGGTGCGCTCGGCGCCGTCGATGAGCAGCGCGTTGTGCACGACGCCGATGCCGCTGCCCGCGTCCGCGAGCGTGCCGCCCGGGAACGCGCCCCAGGGGGTCGCGGCGAGCAGGAAGCCGAGCCCCGGCGCCAGTCGCTGGTCGGCATTGAGGAAATTGAGCGCCAGCCCGACGAGCAGCGCCATCAAGGTCAGCGGCGCGCCGTAATGCTCGGCAATATAGGCCGACGCCAGCGACGCCAGCGCGACCACGATGAGCCCCGGCACGAGATCGCCCGGACGGCGCCGTCTGACCGCCTCGAGATCGCCGTAGAGATCGGCGGCGGCAAAGCCGGTCGGGATCGCGTCGTCCGCCATCCGCCGGCCATCGCGCGGGGTGCGCGGCAGCGCAACCCCGTGCGGGACGGATCTACTTCAGGTGGGCGGAAACATGCTTGTTCAGCTCGAACATGCTGACTTCCTTCTTGCCGACCACCTTTTCGAGCGCGCCGTCGGCAAGAATCTGGCGCTTGTCCTCGGGCTTCTGGAGATTGTGCTTGCGGATATAGTCCCACAGCTTGCTCACCACCTCGGTGCGCTTGAGCGGCTTGTCGCCGACGATCGCCGAGAGTTCGGGGGAAGGCTGGACGGTCTTGTGGGCACCGTCGGTGCGCGTGCTGGCTGCCATGACGTCGTCTCCTGCTGTCTTATCCTAGAGCAAGAAGCCCTGCGTTCACGATTGGTTGCATCGCATTCCGGTCAGCGCCGCAGCGCGGCCTGCACCACGGGCAGCAAATGCGCGACGATGATGCCCACGCCCCGCGCGTTGGGATGCAGTCCATCCCCCTGGATCAGCAGGCGGTTTCCGGCGACGCCGGCGAGGAAGAAGGGATAGAGCGCGACCCGGTGGCAGCGCGCCAGCGCGGGGTAGATCTCGTCGAAGCCGCGCACATAGTCGGCGCCGAGATTGGGTGACGCCTTCATGCCGGCGAGCAGCACGCGCAGATGACGGCGCCCGAGCTCGACCAGGATCGCGTCGAGATTGGCGCGCGCCTGCGCCACCGGCAGCCCGCGCAGCATGTCGTTGGCGCCGAGTTCGACGATCACCAGATCGGGTGCGATGCCGAGGCCGCGCAGCCCCCAGGCCAGCCGCGCACGGCCCTGCGCGCTGGTGTCGCCCGAGACACCGCCGTTGCGCACCGTCGCCGGCGTGCCGGCCTGCGCGAGTGCCGCCTGCAACTGGGCGGTGAAGCCCTGTGCCGGCGCCAGGCCGTAGCCCGCGGTCAGGCTGTCGCCGAACGCCCAGATGACCGGCACCCGCGCGGTCGCCGGCGCCGTGGCGAATGCCGTGACGAATAGCGCGAGCACGAGATGGACAAGCCGCCGCCCTGCCCCATATCGCTGCCACCGTGCCAGCCATCCCGTCATCCGCCGCTCCCGCGCTCATCGCCGTCCGCTCCTTGACGCTCAAGTTCGGCGCCGTCGAGGTGCTGCGCGGCATCGATCTCGATGTCGGCGCGGGCGAGAGCATCGCCCTGCTCGGTCCGTCGGGTTCGGGCAAGTCCTCGCTGATGGCGGTCCTCGCCGGACTGGAGCGCCCGAGCGGCGGTAGCGTCCGTGTCGCCGGGCTCGACTTCGCCGCGCTCGACGAGGATGCGCTCGCGGTCGCGCGGCGCGGGCGGATCGGCATCGTGCTGCAGGCGTTCCACCTGCTGCCGACGATGACCGCGCGCGAGAATGTCGCGGTCCCGCTCGAACTCGGCGGGGTGCGCGACGCCTTCGCGCGGGCCGAGGCGGATCTCGCCGCGGTCGGCCTCGCGCACCGGCTCGATCATTACCCGGCGCAGCTCTCGGGCGGCGAGCAGCAGCGCGTCGCGATCGCGCGCGCGCTGGTCGCGCGCCCGGCGCTGGTCTTCGCCGACGAGCCGACCGGCAATCTCGACATGGCGACCGGTACAGGCCTGATGGACCTCCTCTTCGCGCGCCGTGCCGAGACCGGGTCGACGCTGTTCGTCATCACCCACGATCCGGCCCTCGCCGCACGCTGCGAGCGGATCGTCACGCTCGCCGACGGCCGCATCGTCGACGAGCGGCGGCCGGGGTGAGCATCGCCTGGCGTCTGGCGCTGCGCGATCTCGCGCGCGGCGGGCGCGGACTGTGGCTGCTTGCCGCGTGCCTGCTGCTCGGCACCGCCGCGCTCGCCGGGATCGGCAGCCTGTCGGCGAGCATCCTCGCCGCGCTCGACGGACAGGGACGGCAGGCGCTGGGCGGCGATCTCGAGCTCAAGGTCTCGCAGCGTCGCGCGACGATCGAGGAACAGGCGGCGTTCGCTCGATACGGCCCGCTCTCCGAGACCGTCCGGATGCAGGCTATGGCGTCGACCGATCGCACCCGCACACCCGTGCTGATCGATCTCAAGGGCGTCGATGCGCGGTGGCCGATGGTCGGGACGTTGCGGCTACTGCCCGGCGCGATCGACGCGCGCCCGCACGGGCTCGAACTCGTCGCCGCACCCGCGCTCGCCGATCGGCTCGGCGTGCGTGTCGGCGACATGCTGCGGATCGGCGCGGCGCGGCTGAAGCTGGTCGGGCTGATCGCCGAGGAGCCCGATCATCTCGGCGAGGGCTTCCATCTCGGCCTGCCCGCGATCGTCGACACGACCGCGCTCGACGCGACGCAACTGGTCCAGCCCGGCAGCCTCTACGATGCGCGCTACCGGCTGACGCTCCCCCCGGGTCGCGACGCCAGGACGCTGGGCTTGGCACTGGTCCGCCGCTTCCCGAGCGCGGGCTGGAGCGTCCGGACCGCGGCGGACGCGACCGGCAACCTGCGCGAGGGCATCGGCCAGCTCGGCCAGTTCCTGCTGCTCGTCGGGCTCGCCGCGCTGGCGATCGCGGGGGTCGGCGTGGCGAGCGGGGTCGGCGCCTATCTCGCGGCGCGGACGCGCAGCCTGGCGGTGCTCAAGGTGCTCGGCGCGAGATCGGGGACGATCGCGGCGATGATCCTGATCGAGATCGGGCTGGTCGGGCTCGGCGCGGTCGCCGTCGGGCTCGCGATCGGCGCGGCGCTGCCCGCGCTGGTGGCATGGGGCGCCGCCGACCTGCTGCCCGTCGCCCCGCTGCCCGGCCTCTATCCCGCGCCGCTGGCGACCGCCGC
>CAZZZX010000464.1:0-3154 GCA_964658585.1 uncultured Novosphingobium sp. | reverse complement strand
GCCCCAGCCGATGACCTCCGCCGATCCGACCCGCGCACCGAGCGCGGCGAGACGATCGGCGTGCCCGGCGCCGCCGCCGCGCGCCACCGACTCCCGCAGCACCGCATCGCCGGTGAACAGATTCACCGCCTCGAACGGCGGCGGCTGGTTGACGACCTCGTGCGTGTCGAGGTCGGCGATCGGTCGAAGATGCGGCATCCGGCGCCCCTAGCACGCGCCGCGCGGCGCGGGACAGTTTCGCCACGCGCTCGTCGCGGAAGCGATTGACGAGTCGCCGCCTCCCGCTGCAAGCCGTTTCCGGACAAGGGCACGCGGGGGACGGTGACATGGCTGATCCGAAGATGATGGCGCAGATGACGAGCGGCAAGGGCTTCATCGCCGCGCTCGACCAGAGCGGTGGGTCCACGCCCGGCGCGCTCAAGGCGTACGGCATTCCCGAGGACGCCTATTCGGGCGATGCCGAGATGTTCCAGCTGATGCACGAGATGCGCGTCCGGATCATGAGCGCGCCCGCCTTCACCGGCGAGAAGGTAATCGGCGCGATCCTGTTCGAGAAGACGATGGACGGCGCGGCCGGCGGCAAGCCGGTGCCGAGCTTCCTCTGGGAGGATCGCGGCGTCGTCCCCTTCGTCAAGATCGACAAGGGGCTCGAGGCGGAGGCCGACGGCGTCCAGATGATGAAGCCGATGCCCGGCCTCGACGATCTGCTGGCGCGCGCTGCCGGGCTGGGCGTCTACGGCACCAAGGAGCGTTCGGTCGTCGCGCTCGCGTCGAAGACCGGCATCGCTGCGATCGCCGCGCAGCAGTTCGAGGTCGGCGAACAGGTGCGCGCACACGGGATGGTGCCGATCCTCGAGCCCGAAGTGTCGATCAAGAGCCCCGAGAAGGAAGCCGCCGAGGCGATCCTGCTCGACGAGCTGCTCAAGGGCCTCGACGCGTTGCCCGCCGACGCCAGGATCATGATAAAGCTGACCATCCCCAGTGTGGCGAACCTCTATGCGCCGCTGATCGCGCACGACAAGGTGGTCCGCGTGGTCGCGCTGTCGGGCGGCTACAGCCGTACCGAGGCGTGCGCGATGCTTGCCAAGAACAAAGGCATGATCGCCAGCTTCTCGCGCGCGCTGGTCAACGATCTCAGCAAGCAGATGAGCGACGCGGAATTCAACGCCGCGCTGGGTGCCGCGGTCGACGAGATCTATACGGCGTCCACCGTCCAGGGGTGAGGCGCGGACCCGCCGGCGGACCGGGCTCCGCCATCCCGGCGGAGGCCGGGATGGCGGCGTTCGGCTGGGCTCAGCTCGCTGCCGGGGTCGCCGCACGGGCGGCGGGCTTGGCGCCCTGGTTCGTCCAGATCGTCCAATATTGCGCGAGCGGCTGGGTCTTGCCCGTCACCTGCCCGAACGCCTGGACCGCGGCGTCCTTCTGGCCGGCGTGCGCCAGCGCCTCGCCGAGCCTGAGATTGGCGACGTTGGCATCGACGCCGCCCTTCTGGATGGCGAGCCTGAACAGGTCGGCGGCCTGCGGATACATGCCGTAGCCGAGATAGGCGTCGCCGGTGAGCAGCGCCTTCTTGCCGTCGGGCGCCGCACGCGCGCTCTTCTCGAGCGCGGGCAGCGACGCCTTGTCCGCGGCGACCTTGGGGCCGGCGACGTTCTTGAGCTCGGTCAGCGCCTTGCTGTTCTTGACCTGCGGGGAGACCATGTTCGAGCTCATGCCCTCGTCGATCACCGCCTTGGCCTCGCCCGGATAGCCCTTGTCGTTGGCGAGATTGGCATATTCGTAATAGTCGCGCTCGCCGGCCAGCGCGCCCGCCGCACGCATCAGCCGGAGCGCATCGAGATCGCCCTGCTGGTCGAGCACGGCGGTGTCGCGATAGGTCTGCACGCCGGTGCGCCAGGTGTCGGTGGTCGGATAGTCGGTGACCAGCCCGATGCCGAAGCGCGCGGTCTCCGCGGGCATCTTGGCGTCGTAGGCGATCGACAGCGCGCGGCGATACCAGTCCTCCGGCACCGGCTTGTTCGCGGCCTTGTTCGCCTTGATCGCGGTATCGACGATCGGCAGCGCCGCCTGGGGCTGCTTCTCGCGCACCTTGGTCTGGGCGAGCAGGATGGCGTTGTCGGTATCGGTCGGGTTGGCCTGATATTCCTGCGAAAAGGCGGCATCGGCGGCGGCGAGGTCGCCCTTGTTATAGGCGATCACACCCTTGATGTTGGCGAACTGCGCGATCTGCGCGGGCGGCGCCTTGCCGCTCTGCACCGCGAGATCCGCGCCCTGCGACTGGAGGTCGTTGTTGCTGGTCTTCTGGCCGAGGATGACCATCATCACGCCGAGCTGATACTTGTCGTCGGGGGTCGAGGCGGCCGCCTGCGCCGCGGGCAGCGCCGTCTGCGCGGCCGCGGCGTCGCCGGCGTTGACCGCGGTCTGCAGCGGCTGCGCCGCCTGGCGGAACGCGGGGCTGAAATTGGGCTTGCTGGCGTCGGCCGCGGCCTCGGTCTTCTTGGCGAGCGCGGGACCGGCGCAGCCCAGCGCCAGCACGGCGGCGACTGCGGTCACGTTTGCGAACTTCATGCTGGGAAACCTCCTGCTGCGGCACCGGGGACATGCGCCGCGTCGCGCGCGGTGCTAGCCCCGGCCCTCTCCCGGTTCAAGCGATGGACCGGTGCGAACGATCGATCCTCGCCGCTGAACACGTATTGAACGGCGCGGGTTGCATGTTGACCTGAGGTCGGCATTTGCTACCCGCAGCGGCGACGATGCTCGCCTTGCTCTCGCCTGCCAAGACGCTCGACTACGAGCGCGCGCTGCCCGACGGCATCGTCGCGACGCGACCGCGGCTCGCGCGCGAGGCGGGGCGGATCGCACGCGCCGCCGCCGCGCTGACCGCCGCCGATCTCGAGCGCATCATGGGGATCAGCGAGAAGCTCGCCGCGCTCAACGTCGCGCGCTTCAAGGGCTTCCGCCGCGCACCCGAGCGGCCCGCCATCTTCGCGTTCGCGGGCGATGTCTATACCGGCTTCGAGGCGCGCACGCTGGAGGCGCCCGCGATCGACTTCGCGCAGGATCATGTGCGGATGCTGTCGGGGCTGTACGGCCTGCTCCGCCCGCTCGACGCGATGAAGCCGTATCGCCTCGAAATGGGCACGCGCTGGGCGCC
>CAZZZX010000463.1:0-3175 GCA_964658585.1 uncultured Novosphingobium sp. | reverse complement strand
GGGCGAAGCGCTCCCGGTCGAGGAAGCGCCGCGCGCGCCTGCGCGTCAGCTGACCGGCGAGAAGTCGTCGGGTACGGTCAAGTTCTTCAATCCGATGAAGGGCTTCGGCTTCATCCAGCGCGACGACGGGCAGCCCGATGCCTTCGTCCACATCTCCGCTGTGGAGCGCGCGGGAATGACCAGCCTCAACGAGGGCGACCGGCTCGAGTTCGAGCTCGAGGTCGATCGTCGCGGCAAGTACGCCGCGGTCAACCTGAACGCCGTCCAGGCCTGAACCCGCCCCCCTTGCGGGGGTGTGATCGAGCCCCGTCCGTGCCGATGGCACGGGCGGGGCTTTTTCGTCCATGCCGCTCTTTCATCCCGACGCCCGTTCGCTTCGCGCGCAGGGCGCGGTCGAGACCCGTCGTCTCGGAGGCGGCCCCGGCAGACCCGCTCGCGATCGATGTTCGCCGTGCCCGATCTGCGCTAGAGGGGCGCGGCGTACGAACCGTCCGCCTGTCGGGACAACCCACCCATGACGATGCTGCCGCTCCTCCTGGTGCCGCTGGTCATCATCCTCGTCACCATGCTCAAGACCTTCGGGATCAACCAGGAATATGAGCGCGCCGTCGTGTTCCGGCTCGGTCGGCTGATCGAACCCAAGGGGCCGGGGTGGTACTGGCTGGTGCCGTTCGTCGATCGCGCCGCAAAGGTCGACACGCGCACCATCACGCTCGCGCTCGACACGCAGGAGACGGTGACGCGCGACGGCGTCGCGGTGCGGGTCAACGCGGTGCTGTGGTTCCGCGCGGTCAATCCGGTGCGTGTGCTGACCGTTGTCGAGGACTGGAAGCGTGCCGTCCTCCAGGCGGCCGAGACCGGGATGCGCGATGCGATCGGCCAGTCCGACCTCGATCAGTTGCTCAAGGAACGCACCGCGATCAACGGCCGGCTGATGGGGATGCTGAGCCAAGCGGTCGAGCATTGGGGCGTCGCGGTCGACGCGGTCGAGATCAAGGATCTCGACATCCCCGAGAACATGCAGCGCGCGATCGGTCGCGAAGCCGAGGCGATTCGCGAAAAGCGCGCGCGCATCATCAAGGCGGAGGGCGAGCAGGAGGCGGCCGAGAAGCTCGGCATGGCCGCCGCGACGATCGGCAAGACGCCGGGCGCGCTCGAACTGCGCCGGCTCCAGACGCTCACCGAGATCGGGGTCGAGCACAACTCGACGGTCATCGCGATGCTGCCGGTCGAGCTGCTCGAAGCGGCGAAGGCGATCGGGGATGCGGCCAAGGGGCGCTCCTAGAAACCGTCCTAAGACACGCACGGCGACGACAGGCTGTCGCGCATCTGGGCGGAGATGCTGCGCACCACCGCCGCACCGGAGCCGAGTACGCCGGAGAAGATCGGCAGCATCGACCTGCCCAGCGCGGCGGCCCCTTGAACATCGACGGGCGTGATCGCCGTGCCGGCATCCGGATCCGCAAGCGGCCTCGTCCTGGAGAGGCAGGGGCGGAACGGAACGGCCGCCGCGCCTGCCGATCGCAACCGGTCTGCCGGGAGGGGATCGGTACGGCGCCGCCGCCGGATCTCCTCGACCTAGACTTGAGCCGCCTGCTGCAGCCAGATCGCGGTGCCGTTCAATCCGTCGGTCCGCGCCACATTCTGGTCGAACGCGTGGCCGGTGCCAGGATAGAGCGTGTGCTGGAAGAGCTGGAAGCCGCGATGCGCCACGTCCGGGATGTTGCCAGCCGCCCGCCAATAATGTCTGGTATTCAACTCGAAGAACAGCTCGTCGGGCGAAAGCCACGTATTGAAACCGACATAGACGCCGGGAACGTAGCCGGCACTGGCGACCTCGGAAAACCAGGCATTGCAGTAGCCGACGATGTCCTCATGCGGCGTACCGCCGGGGATATCCTCGAGGTCGAGCCAGACGTTGATACCGGGTCCGACCTCCGCATCGAGGCAGTAGGCGGCTGCGTTGCCGCCATATTGCCGGCCCAACGCCGCAGACGGAACCCACCCCGCCGTCGCGACATGCTGGACCACCATCAGCGCCAGCCCGTGGCTCAGGATCAGGTCGGTTTCCGCCGCCGAAAGATCCGCGGTGCCATGCGCCGCATTGAACTGCCGGGTGCCATCGGTACGGCTCACGTACCGCACGCAGAACCGATAGCCCTTGCCGACATAGTCGACGATCTGACCCTGGGTGAGCGGAACCGCGGTGTCGAAACCGATCGCGCCGTCGGTAGCGGCCGTCGCCAACCCAAATGCCATGTCAACCTCGCCCGACGGAGGACACGCGCAAGCCACGACCGATGACGTCGGCTCATCACAGCGCCGAAGCATAGACGCAGAACAACATCAACCTGCCGGACGATCAAGATCCATCGACTGGAGATTTCGAACAGGCGCTCGAAATCGTCTCCATTTTGGCGTGAGTTTGCTCGGGTTTATCATTGAACCCGGCATCTTTGTGTCGTCGGTATCGCGTCGACTTTGCGAGGACGGCCCGGATCGCGCGTTTGGATCGATGCGATCGCTCGGGCCCGGTCGCGAGTGCGATTTCAGTCCATTTGGCGGCGATCGTCGTCTCGGCCGATGATGACCCGGATCGCTGGCGAGACCGAACCGGCATAAGTTCGCCCGCCCCGCCGGCATTCAGGCCATTCGGTGTCGCACGCGCTCCCGCACAGCCGGACAGAACCGAAAAAGCTCCGTACACCAGATCGGGTTTTGCCCCTCATCCCGCGGGATGATGGAGGAGGCGGGATCAGGCCGCTCGACGCGTGTTGATCGACAGCCAGGCGCGCGCCTGTTTCTGCGCCTCGACGATCTCGCGCGCGGTCATCTCGTCGGCGATCTCGGCGCGGCATTCCTGCGCGCGGAGCGAGCCCGCCACCGCGGCGAGATTGAACCATTTGTGCGCCGCGATGAGATCGACGTCGATTCCGCCGGCCCCCGTCGAATAGGCGATGCCGAGATCGTAGAGCGCATCCGGATCGCCGCCCGCCGCATCGGCGAGGCGGGTCTCGATCAGGAAGGTGGCGGACTTGAGGCTGTTTCCCATCTGCATCTTTCCCCGTTCATGGCGAGGGTCTGGCAGACAGGGTTAGAAGAATTGGTTAACGGCCCGGCATCTCAGTCGACCGCGAGATTGTCGATCAGCCGAGTCGTCCCGATCCGCGCCGCG
>CAZZZX010000462.1:0-3177 GCA_964658585.1 uncultured Novosphingobium sp. | reverse complement strand
CCCGCGCCGCCCGGATCTCGCTCACCAGCCGGATCAGCCAGTCGATCTCCTGCGCCGCCGCCGGGTCGAGCGCGCGCGCGTCGGCGTGCGGCCACTGCGCGACGATGAGGTCAGTCTCGCGCACGCCCATCGCGTGCCAAAGCTCTTCGGTGATGAACGGCATGAACGGGTGGAGCATGACGAGGATCTGGTCGAATGCCCAGCCGGCCGTCGTCCGCGTCTCGGCGTCGACCTGCCCCTTGGTCAGCTCGATGTACCAGTCGCAGAAGCGCGACCAGACGAACTGGTAGAGCGTGTTCGCCGCCTCGTCGAAACGAAGGTCGGCGAGCGCGAGGTCGAGCGCCTGCACGCACGCCACGGTCTCGGCGATGATCCAGCGGTTGACCGGCAGCTCCGCCGACGGCGCCTCGAGCCGATCCGACGCCCCGACCCCATTGGCCTGAAGAAATCGCGCGGCGTTCCAGAGCTTGGTCGCGAAGTTGCGATAGCCCTCGACGCGCTTCTCATCGAGCTTGATGTCGCGGCCCTGGCTCTCCATCGCGGCGAGCGTGAAGCGCAGCGCGTCGGTGCCGTATCGGTCGATCAGGCCGAGCGGATCGACGGTGTTGCCCTTGGACTTGGACATCTTGGCGCCCGTCGCGTCGCGCACGAGGCCGTGCAGATACAGGGTTTTGAACGGCACCCCGCCGAGGAAATGCATCCCCTGCATCGCCATCCTGGCATCCCAGAAGAACAGGATGTCGAAGCCCGAGATCAGGATGTCGTTCGGATAGCGTCCGATCTCGCGCGGATCGACCTCCGGCCAGCCGAGCGTCCCGAACGGCCACAGCGCGGACGAGAACCAGGTGTCGAGGACGTCGCCGTCACGCACCAGCGTGCGCCCGGCGCCGGCCTTGGCGCGTGCGCCGGTTTCGTCCGCCGCGACGAAGACGTTGCCGTCCTCGTCGTACCAGGCGGGAATCCGGTGTCCCCACCAGAGCTGGCGCGAGACGCACCAGGGCTGGATGTTCTCGAGCCAGTTGAACCAGGTCTTGGCCCAGCTCTGCGGCACCACCTTGATCCGCCCGTCGCGCACCGCCTCGATCGGCGCCTTGGCGAGCGTCGCGGCATCGACATACCATTGGTCGGTGAGCCAAGGCTCGATCACCGCGCCCGAGCGATCGCCGAACGGCGTCGCGATCGTGCGCTCCTCGACGCGTTCGAGAACGCCGTCCGCCTCGAGCCGCGCGACCACGGCCTGCCGCGCCGCGAAACGGTCGAGCCCGAGATAGTCCGCGGGAACCAGCCCATCGCCCGTCTGGACGACCTTCGCGTCCGCATCGAGCACGTTGAGCATGTCGGATGCCGCGATGCCGGCGCGGCGACCGACCTCGAAATCGTTGAAATCGTGCCCCGGCGTGATCTTGACCGCGCCCGAGCCGAGCGCGGGATCGGCATGGTCGTCGGCGATGATCGGGATCAGCCGCCCGGTGATCGGCAGCCGCACCCGTTTCCCGACCAGCGCGGCGTAGCGCTCGTCGGTCGGGTGCACCGCCACCGCCATGTCGGCGAGCATCGTCTCGGGCCGCGTCGTCGCGACCGAGATCGCGCCGGTCCCGTCGTCGAGCGGATAGGTGAGATGCCAGAACTTGCCGGCGACCTCGCGCGTCTCGACCTCGAGATCGCTGATCGCGGTGCGCAGGCCCGGATCCCAGTTGACCAGCCGCTTGTCGCGATAGAGCAGGCCCTGTTCGTAGAGCGTCACGAAGACGTGCGTCACCGCCTTCGAGAAGCCGGCATCCATGGTGAAGCGCTCGTTCGCCCAATCGCACGAGGCGCCCAGCCGGCGGAGCTGGCGCGTGATCGTACCGCCCGACTGCGCCTTCCACTCCCAGACATGGTCGACGAACGCCTCGCGGCTCATGTCGGTGCGCTTGACGCCCTGGCTATTGAGGTTGCGCTCGACGACCATCTGCGTGGCGATGCCGGCGTGATCGGTGCCGACCACCCACAGCGCATCCTTGCCCTTCAGCCGGGCATGGCGCGTGAGGATGTCCTGCAGCGTATTGTCGAGCGCATGGCCGATATGGAGCGAGCCCGTGACGTTGGGCGGCGGCATGACGATGGTGAAGGGTTCCGCATCGGGACGTGCGGGCCTGAATGCGCCGGTCCGCTCCCAATGCGGATACCAGCGTGCCTCGATCTGGGCGGGGTCGAAGGTCTTGGGCAGGTCACTCATGGCGGCGCCGGTTAGCAGGGGGGCGCCGCAAGGCCAAGCATTCGGCTTGGCCGGGATGAAACGCGCTCAGTCGCGACCGCTGACGCGCTTGACCTCGGCCTCGACGATGCGCTCGACGATCGCGGGCAGGTTGGCATCCAGCCAGTCGCGCAGCATCGGGCGGAGCAGGTCGCCGACCAGCCCTTCGAGCGTATTGGGCTGGCCGCCCTCCTCGCGGACCTGCATCTGCGAGAGCGCGGCGAAGGCGTTGCGGCTCGCGGTCTCCGCGGTCGAGGACAGGATCGCGGCGGCAGGCCTGGCGCGCGCCTCGTCGCGCGGCGCGGGAGACGGAACGGGTTCGGCGGCAGCCATCACGGGCTCCTCATAGGGTTCGACGAGCGGGCTGGTCAGCTCGAGCACATCCGATGGCTCATGGATCTCGGGCGCCGCTTCGGGAGCGGCGTCGATCGGGAGCCTTGCTTCGGCGACCTCGATCTCGGGCACCGGCTCGATCGCGGCATCCGCCACCGCGACCGGCCCCTTGCGCGACCGGGGCGGACGCACGGCCGACGCCTCGCTGTCCTCGGCGATGATACGCTTGATGGAGGCGAGGATGTCCTCCATCGACGGTTCCTGGTTCGGCTGCCCCATGGTGGCGTTATTCCCTAGTTCCCCGACGCTGTCACGGGGGGAAATGCCATGGTCGGCGCGGCCGGGCCATAGGTCGGCTTGGCCTGCGGCGCGGGCGTCGGATCCTCGGCGAAATCGCTGAGGGCATGGCGGGTGTGCTCGTAGTGGATGGTCGGGTCGTAGAGCACCCCGCCTTCGAGCCCGAGCCGCTTGTAGTTGACCAGTCCCATCGTGTTGAGCAGCTGGAAGCCGGCGAGATAGGCGTCGTGCTGTGCCGAGACCAATGTGACCTTGCTCGACAGCAGCTCCTGCTCGCCGTTGAGCACGTCGAGCACCTGGCGAAGACCGAC
>CAZZZX010000461.1:0-3182 GCA_964658585.1 uncultured Novosphingobium sp. | reverse complement strand
AGAATGCCGGGCGGCTCGCGCTGATCGACGCGACCGGCACCGTGCTCGCCCCGGTCGATCCCAAGGCGATGCCCGATCTGCCCGTGATCGTCGGCCCCGGCGCCAATGCGATGACCGGCGATCTCGACGCGCTGCTCGCCGCTGCGCCGCGGCTCAAGCCGATGATCGTCGGCGCCAACTGGATCGGCGGGCGGCGCTGGGACGTGCATTTCGCCTCGGGCGAGACGCTGTCGCTGCCCGAGGGCGACTCCGCCGAGCGCACCGCCTTCGCCAAGTTCGACCGGATGGACCAGTTCGCGCGCCTGCTCGGCCGCGGCTTCGCCCGGTTCGACATGCGCATCGCCGATCGCTTCGTCACCCGCACCAGCCGCGAGCCGGGGGCGGTGGTCAGCGATCCCGCCGCCGCGCCCGCCACCGCCGCGCCGCCGCGTCCCGCCGGCACCGACGCGGTCTAGACTATGGCCGAACGCCGCGCCGAAAAACTCATCACCGCGCTCGACATCGGCTCCTCCAAGGTCTGCGCGCTGATCGCCGAGAAGGGCGAGGGCGGCGAGCTCACCGTGCTCGGTACCGGCCAGCGCGAGAGCCGCGGCGTCCGGCGCGGCTATATCGCGGATATGGACCGCACCGAGGGCGCGATCCGCGAGGCGGTCGAGCAGGCCGAGCGCATCGCCGGGGTCAATATCGAGGAGGTGTGGGTCGCCTTCTCCGCGGGCGGCCTCGTCAGTCGCGTCGCCGCGGTCGAGGTCGAGCTCGGCGGGGTCAGGATCGAGCAGGTCGACATCGACGATCTGCTCGACGCCGGGCGCAACTCGATCGACCCCGAGGGCCGGATCGTGCTCCACGCACAGCCGACGCTCTACACGCTCGACGATGTCCGCGGGGTCAAGAAGCCGCTCGGTCTCTATGCCGACAAGCTCGGTGTCGACATCCATGTCATCGCCGCGGACGCGTCGCCGGTACGCAATCTCGATCTCGCGGTGCGCTCGGCGCATCTCGCGGTGGGTTCGATCGTCGCCGCGCCGATCGCGACCGGGCTCGCCTGCCTGTCCGACGAAGAGCGCGAGCTCGGCGTCGCGCTGGTCGAGCTCGGCGCGGGCGTCACCAACGTCTCGCTGTTCGCGGGCGGGATGCTGGTCGGGCTCGCGGCGATTCCCTATGGCGGGCAGGACATCACCGACGACATCGCCTCCGCGTTCGGCACCAGGCGGAGCCAGGCGGAGCGGATGAAATGCTTCTACGGCTCGGCGACGACATCCCCGCGCGACAATCACGACATGATCGAGGTCGCGCCGATGTCGGTCGGCGAGGAGAATGCGGAGGCGCAGCGCATCACGCGCGCCCAGCTCATCTCGGTGATCCGCCAGCGCCTCGATCTGCTGTCGGGCGACATCGCCGCGGCGCTCAAGCAACTCGGTTTCGCGGGGCCGGTCGGGCGGCAGGTGGTGCTGACCGGCGGCGGCGCGGAGCTCAAAGGCATCGCCGACTATGTTCAGGGCGTGCTCGGCCGTGCGGTCAGGATCGGGCGACCGCGCGGGCTCGCCGCTTTGCCCGAGGCGCACGGCGGTCCGGGCTTCGCGACGCTCGCCGGGCTCGCGCTCTACGCCGCCTCGAACCCGACCGAACTGCGTTTCGGCGCGGGTGTCGGCGGCCTCGGCGAGGGCGCGCCGGCGACGCCCGGACTGATCGGCCGGCTGATCGCCGCGTTCAGAAGCGGATATTGAACGCCCGGCCTCGATTTCTGTGGATTATCCATCTTTTTGCGTGCGTCCGACTCGCCGATGCGGCAGACTCGCCCCAGCAGAGGCGTGGGCGCGCCGGACCTTGATGGAGTGTGACCGATGAGCATCGAATTCGTCCGGCCGGAAGTCGACGAGCTTCGGCCCCGCATCAGCGTGATCGGCATCGGCGGCGCGGGCGGCAACGCCATCGCCAACATGATCGCGGCCGAGGTCCAGGGCGTCGATTTCCTCGTCGCCAACACCGACGCGCAGGCGCTCAACCATTCGCCGGCCGAGCGCCGCATCCAGCTCGGTCTGCGCATCACCCAGGGGCTCGGCGCGGGCTCGCGTCCCGAGATCGGCCGCGCCGCCGCCGAAGAGACGATCGAGCAGGTCGAGAAGGCGCTCGAGGGCGCGCATATGTGCTTCATCGCCGCCGGCATGGGCGGCGGCACGGGAACGGGCGCGGCGCCGGTCATCGCCAAGGCGGCGCGCGACCGCGGCATCCTGACCGTCGGCGTCGTCACCAAGCCGTTCAGCTTCGAGGGCGCGCGCCGGATGCGGTCGGCGGAAGCCGGGATCGAGGAGCTGCAGAAGCATGTCGATACGCTGATCGTCATCCCCAACCAGAACCTGTTCCTGATCGCCAACCCCAACACGACCTTCAAGGAAGCGTTCGTGATGGCGGACGAGGTGCTCCAGCAGGGCGTGCGCGGCATCACCGACCTGATGGTGATGCCCGGCCTCATCAATCTCGACTTCGCCGACGTCCGCTCCGTCATGGGCGAGATGGGCAAGGCGATGATGGGCACCGGCGAGGCGTCGGGTGACAATCGCGCGATCGAGGCCGCCGAGAAGGCGATCGCCAACCCGCTGCTCGACGGCGTCAGCATGAAGGGCGCCAAGGGCGTGATCGTCTCGATCACCGGCGGCGAGGACATGCGGCTGATGGAAGTCGACGAGGCCGCGAACCACATCCGCGAGCTGGTCGATCCCGACGCCAACATCATCTGGGGTTCGGCGTTCAACGACACGCTGGAGGGCAAGATCCGCGTTTCGGTGGTCGCCACCGGCATCGAGGCCGAGGCCGCGGCGGCGCCGGCCGAGCCCGCCAAGGTGTTCAGCTTCCCGACTTCCAAGCCGCGGGTCGATGTACCGATCGCGCGTCCTGCCGCGCCGGCGCTCGAGCCTGCCTTCACCGCGCCTGTCGCCGAAACGCAGCCGCCCGCCGAAACCATCGAGGGCGACGAGTTGCTGCTCGACAACGAGACGGTGCTGACCCCGCCGGTCGCTTCCAATCCGCTGCCGCCGCACGCCGTCGCCCCCAGGACCGCCGAGATCGTCTTGCCCACCCCGGGCTCGTCGGCCAGCAGGAACTGTCGCCCGCCCGCCTCGGCGCGCGCCGCGATCGCATCGGCGGCCTCGAACTGGAGCCTGCGGGGCTCGAGCGCGTCGGTCGGC
>CAZZZX010000460.1:0-3211 GCA_964658585.1 uncultured Novosphingobium sp. | reverse complement strand
CTTTTGGAGGTTTTCGCTGCGGCGCTGGGCGGTGACGACGATATCGGCGATACCCGCCTGCTCGACCGCCGGCCCGGCATTGGCCGGAGGCGTCGCTTGGGCGTGAGCCGTCTGCGCGGCGATCGCCAGTGCGATGACGCTCGTTCCCTTGAGCAGCTTTGTCATGATCCCTCCCCACGCCGATGGTCTCGACTCCGCCCGATCGTCTCGCCGGGTGTGGCTGGATCATGTCCGATTTCCGTAATGCGGTCAATAGACACCGCATCGCGGTTTATTGGGTGAGTATCTGTCCCGGAAGTCGGCATCCGGGGATGAGACGAAGCACTTCCGCCCGCATCGCGAGCAAAGCGTGGCCAGCCTCACGCTCGCGCTCGGCAAAGCGTTGGGCCGGCACCGGCACCGAGATCGCGAAGGCGCGACCGAGCGGGTCGACGAAGGCCGTTCCGACCGCGCAGATGCCATAGGCATGTTCCTCGCGATCATAAGCCAGCTGGCGACTCGCAACCTCGGCGAGCTCGCGGTCCAGCTGGTCATGATCGACGATCGTCGCGGCGGTATGCCTCGCCAGCGTCGTCGGCAGCAGCACCCGCCGGCGATCGGGCGGGAAACAGGAGAGCAGCGCCTTTCCATTGGCGGTACAATGGAGGGGAAATGCCTCGCCGATCGCGGACAGCGCGACCAGCCGCTGATTGCCGACGACCTGATCCACGAACATCGCGATACGACCCTGCAGCACCGACAGATCGACCGTTTCGCCCAGGATGCGCGAGAGTTCCTGCATGGGCGGGCGTGCGATCTTGTCCGTTTCGATCGCGGCTGCGGACGCCAGCCGCACCAACGCCGGGCCCAGCATCACGCCGGCTCGCGGGCCGGCGCTGATCAGCAATTGTTCGTCGACGAGTGCGCCCACGATCCGCTGGACCGTCGATCGCGCGAGCCCGAGCCGGGTCGAAATCTCCCCGAGACTGAGGCCTTCGGGCTCGTTCTCGAGCGCGCGCAACACGGCGGCGGCGCGGGCGATGACCTGTATTCCCTGTCTATCGGACACGAGCTTGCTTCTCCGACCTTACCACGTCCGGACCGCTGGCCGGGCAGCGCCGCATAGTGCCAACGCCAGTCGCTTGTACCGCATCGCGGGCGGTGTTGACAAACCCCGGATGTCGCGATTACCACGATACGATCGTATTTGCCCACGATGCAATACATATAGGATGGGAGGATAGGCTGTGCCTGGTTGGGAAGACGGCGATTGGCGCGACGAGAGCCTCTGCAGGTTCGAACAATCGAACCTGCTCAACGCGATGAGGCTGGAGTTCTACGATCTCAGTCATCCCTGGGGACTCGGCCAGCCGTGCTGGCCCTATTTCGAGGACGTGAAGATCGAGCGGCTGCACGGCATGTCGCGCTCGGGCGTGCTCACGCAGAAGATCACCACCGTCATGCATTCGGGCACGCACATCGATGCGCCCGCCCATGTCGTGCCCGGCACGCCGTTCATGGACGAGGTGCCGCTGCCCTATTTCTTCGGCACCGGCGTGGTCGTCTCGATCCCCAAGCAGAAATGGGAGGTCATCACCGCCGAGGATCTCGAAAATGCACGACCGCAGATCCGCGAGGGCGACATCGTCATCGTCAACACCGGCTGGCACAAATATTACGGCGATAACCGCCATTATTATGCCTACTCGCCGGGCTTCTACAAGGAAGCGGGCGAGTGGTTCGTGCAGAAGAAGGTCAAGATGTGCGGGTCCGACACCCAGGCGCTCGATCATCCGCTGGGCACCGCGATCGGCCCGCACGGCACCGGCGCGCCGCACGGCCTGATCCCGCAGGTCAATATCGAATATGAGCAGCTGACCGGCCGCAAGGTGATCGAGGATTTCCCGGAATGGGAGCCCTGCCACAATGCGATCCTGTCCGCGGGTATCTGCGGGTTCGAGAATGTCGGCGGCGATATCGACAAGGTGACCGGCAAGCGCGTCACCTTCGCCGCCTTCCCGTGGCGCTGGAAGAAGGGCGATGGCTGCATCGTCCGACTGGTCGCGATCGTCGATCCGACCGGCAATTTCCGCATCGAAACCGGCAAGTCGGAATAACCGACGGGTTCAGGAGAGACCGATGGAGATCACCCGCTTCGTCGACGCGCGGCCCTACACCGCGCCGAAGCATCACGACATGCGTGGGCTCCGCCTGCAGGGCGCGGACGCCAGCGGCGCGTCCTTCGCCTGGACCGGGCTCTCCCACTTCCTGCCCGGCGGCGGCGCCGAGATGGACACCAGCCCGCTCGAGAAGATCTACGTCGTCCTCGAGGGCTCCGTGACGATCGAGCTCGGCGACGGCGCCACCGAGGCGCTCGGCAAGCTGGACAGCTGCTTCATCCCCGGCGGCGAGGCACGCGCGATCCGCAACGAGGGCAATTCGGTGGCGACCATGCTGGTCGTCATGCCGTATCCGGAAACACGCGCATGACTCTCCCGATGATCGATCCCGCGACTTTGTTCGATGTCGCGGGCAAGTCAGCGATCGTCGTCGGTGCCACGGGTGCGTTCGGCAAGGTGGTCTGCGCGACATTGGGCAGAGCCGGCGCAAGGCTGACCGTCACGGCGGGCAATACCGCGGACCTGGCGACCTTGGCGGACGAATTGAAGGCCGCGGGTATCATCGCGATCCCGGTCAACAGACGTCCGAATGACGAGGCGGCCTGCGACGCCATCGTGGCGGCGGCGGTCGCGGCGCATGGCGGCATCGACATCCTCGTCGTCGCCTCGGGCATGAACGACGTCGCGCCGATCGTCGAGATGGCGCCGGAGCGGTTCAGCAAGGTCATGCAAGCCAATGTCGATGGCTCCTGGCTGATCGCGCGCGCGGTCGGCAAGCAGATGATCGCGCAGGGAGCCGGCGGCAAGATCGTCTTCACCTCGTCGGCGCGCGGCAAGCTCGGCCATCCGGCGGGCTATTCGGCCTATTGCACGTCGAAGGCGGCGATCGACGGCATGACACGCGCGCTCGGCTGCGAATGGGGCAGGCACGGCATAACCGTCAACGCGATCGCGCCCACCGTCTTCCGTTCGCCGCTCACCGCCTGGATGTTCGCCGACGACGCCAAGGCGAAGGCGGTCCGGGAGGGCTTTCTCGCCCGCGTTCCGGTCGGCCGACTGGGCGAGCCGGAGGATCTTGCGGGTCCGCTGCTCTTCCTCGCCTCGCGCGCGTC
>CAZZZX010000459.1:1056-3211 GCA_964658585.1 uncultured Novosphingobium sp. | reverse complement strand
GATGACGAGGATCCGCTTGCCCTTCAGCCTGCCAGACGCGGCCTCCGCCGTCATGGCGCCTCTCCCCGGGGCCGTCACGCGGCCTTTCTGTTACCTCAATGCCCGACTTAGCCGGCGCCGGCAACACTTCGGTGAGGCCGCTCGTCGATCGGTCTCACGCGCCGCGGCAATGCGATCGAGCGCCTTCCCGACAGGGTGCCGTGCGCAAGAAGCGGAACCTCTATTGACCGCGGGACGGGACGGGATCACGATATCGTGACCGTCGTCGTTGCAACAGGTTCACCGAGGTGTGAAGGATGAGGATCCTGGTCGTAGGCGGCACGGGAATGGTCGGCGGCGACGCCGCGATCCGGCTGCGATCGCTCGGTCACGACGTCGAGATCGGAGCGCGCAAGCCCCCCGCCGGGACGACCGCGATGGCGCAGATGCCCTTCAACAGGATCGACTATGTCAACGACCGCGCCGACGTGGCGATGCTCGCACGTTTCGACGCGGTGCTGTTCGCGGCCGGCAACGACGTTCGTCACATCCCGCGAGACGACAATCCCGACGCGCATTGGGCACGGGTTAATTCGGCAGCCGTGCCGGCCTTCGCCGCGACGGCGAAGCAGGCGGCCGTCAAGACCTTCGTGCTGATCGGCAGCTTCTATCCGCAGGCGGCGCCGCACCTGCTCGGCACCAACGCCTATATCGATTCGCGTCTCGCCGCGGACGAGGGCGTTCGCGCGCTCGCCGACGACCGGTTTCGTGCCGTGGTGCTCAACGCCCCCTTCATCATCGGTCATGTCGACGGCCTCGATCAGCCTGGAGCGCGCACCTATGCGAACTGGGCGCTCGGCCGCCTGCCGCAGTTTCCGCGCTGGACCATCCCCGGCGGCGTCAACGTCATCAGCATCACCACGCTGACCGACGCGATCGTCGGTGCGCTGGAGCGCGGGCAGAACGGCAAGGCGTATCTGATCGGCGATCGGAACATGAGCTTCCGGGAATATTTCGGCAGCTATCTGCGCGCCGCCGGCGATACCGCGCCGTTGGACGTCCGCGACGAGCCGCATCCGCTGATCGGCGATTCCGCGGTCCTCGCCGGCCGCGGCAGCACGATCTATTACGAGCCCGATCCAACCGAAGCGGCCGAGCTCGGCTATCGCCGCGACGATGTCGATCGCACGATCGATCAGATCGTCGCGGCGTACCGCTGACCGCGAGGACGCACCGATGGACGACCTGCAGCGACTCGTCGCGATCGAGGAGATCCGCCAGCTCAAGGCGCGATACTGGGAGGGCGTCGATAGGAAGGATGCCGCCATCCTGCGCAGCGTCTTCGCCGACGATGCCATGATCGACCTGCGCGCCGATCGGCGCTTCGGCGACAGGCCGGCGGAGGTCACGCCGCCGCCCGATGCCTTCGTCGCGCACTGTCTCGCGGGGCTGGAGCCGTTCGACACCGCGCATCACGGCCATACGATGCAGATAACCTTCAGGAGCGACACCGAGGCGGACGGGGTCTGGCCGATGGAGGATAATCTCTGGGCGAAAGATCCGGAAACGACCGGCTTCGCGCATCTCCACGGCTACGGTCTCTATTACGACAGCTACCGCAAGACCGATCACGGCTGGCGGATCAGCGCCACGACGCTCAAGCGGCTGCACGTCTCGCGGACCTGACGATCGGACGCAGAGGCGCTGTGGCGAGCGTCTTCGGGGAGCTGGCGGCGCAGCTCAATGGTCGTCTTCGTCCTCTTCGGGCGGGCCGACGAGGAGCGTCCATGCCTCGAACAAGGCGGCACGCGCACGCTGCATCGAGCGCGCCGCGTCGATATCCAGCTCGGCGACTTCCACGGCGAGCGTCACGATATCGTCCTTCAGCCCCAATATCCTCTGCCGAAGCGCAACGAGCTCGTCCTCACCGATCGTCATCGTTGCGCTCCCCATGAATGTGTAGCTGTTATAAGCCGCCGCCCTGCGGAGCGAAAGCTGCGGAAAGCGGATCGACGGAGCCGACGAAATCGATGCGCCCGGTCGTGCCCTCTTCCAACACGACGCTGATCGCCATAGAGCAATCTCAATTGATGATGGAGCAGACGGGGATGGATCTTTCGGCGGCGATCACGGCCGTGCTCGCGCCCGACGACCTCCGCCGGGCGATCGCATCCGA
>CAZZZX010000459.1:0-1046 GCA_964658585.1 uncultured Novosphingobium sp. | reverse complement strand
TGCTCGCTATCGATCCTGCGGCGGATGCGCTGGAGTTCGAGCGGTCCTGGATCGCGTGGGGCACGCTCCGCGCGCGGAGCGACGCGATCGTCTCCGCGCTCGAGGCCGCCGGGTTGGAGGAAGACGTCCGGGTGGGCGTGCTGCTGCGCAACCACGCCGACATGGTGCCGGTGCTCCTCGCGCTCTTCAAATCACGCCGCTGTCTTGCCAGCCTGAATGCCGTCTCGCCCGACAGCAAGCTCGCCGAGGATATTGCCGACGCCGCAGCCCCGGTCCTGATCGCCACTGCCGCCGATCTCGAGCGGCCGCAAATCCTCGAGGCGGGGCGCGCCTCCGGCGCCACGATCCTGTCGGTCGCCGGGGGCCGGGTCGATCGGGTGGCAGCGGGACAGGGCGGCGATCAAAACCGTCGCACCGCCCCGGGAGTCGCGATCGAGATGCTGTCGAGTGGCACCACCGGCAAGCCCAAGCGCATCCCCCTGCCGCGCCGCAACCTGGAAAAGGCGCTGGCCGGCGCCGCCTCCTATGAGAAGGGCCGCGATGCGGACGCGCCGCCCAGACTGCGATCCGGCGTGCAGATCGTCACCGCGCCGCTGGCGCACATCGCCGGTATCACCGGGATGATGAACAATCTGCTCGCCGGTCGGAAGGTCTGCCTGATCGAGCGCTTCACGGTCGAGGCGTTCCGCGATGCGGTGGTGCGTCACCGTCCCAAGGTCGCCGGCGCCCCGCCATCGGCGCTGCGCATGATCCTGGACGCCGATGTGCCCCGCGAGGATTTCGCGAGCCTCGTCGCCTATCGCACCGGCACGGCGCCGCTTGACCCCGATCTCGCCGACGCCTTCTACCAGCGCTATGGCATCCCCGTCCTGCAGAATTACGGCGCCACGGAGTTCGCCGGCGGCGTCGCCGGCTGGACGCTGGACGACTTCAAGACGCATTGGACAGGGAAGCGCGGCAGCGTCGGCCGGCTCAACAAGGGCGTGGAAGCGCATATCGTCCATCCCGACACGGGTGCCGAATTGCCCGCGGGCGAGACAGGTCTG
>CAZZZX010000458.1:0-3213 GCA_964658585.1 uncultured Novosphingobium sp. | reverse complement strand
GCGTCGGTGAACTTCAGCGCGTTGCCGAGCAGGTTGAGCACCACCTGGCCGAACTTGGCGCGGTCGGTGACGAGCGCGGCGTCGGAGTCGAGGTCGACGTCCATGCGCAGCGCCAGTCCCTGGGCCTCGGCACGCGGCGCGAACAGCGCGAAGATCTCGTCGAGCTCGTGGCGCAGGCCGATCGGCGCGAGATGGACCTGCAGCGCGACCCGGGCGAGGAGCTGCCGTCGGACGTCTCCGCCGAAGCGGCCGACGCCGCCCGAGCCCGTGCGGGTGATCCGGATGGAAGTGCCGACCTTCGACAGGCGCACGCCGCGGCCGAGACCTTCTCAGGATTAGCGCGCGCTGGTCGCGCGACGCAAATTCGCTGGCGGTTTCGACATCGCGCACCCTAAAGCGGTGCCATGCGCCGTCTCCTCCTCGCCGTCCTGCCGTTCCTCGCCGCCGCGGCACCGCCCGCGCCCTCGCCCGGCCAGCAGCCTCTGACGCTCGGGCGTATCTTCGCCGCGCCGTCGCTCTCCGGGCCGAGCTCGCGCAGTCCCAAACTCTCTCCCGACGGCAGGTACGCGACCCTGCTCAAGGCGCGGCCCGACGATGTCGAGCGCTACGATCTGTGGGCGATCGAGACCGCGACCGGCGCGGAGCACATGCTGGTCGACAGCGCGAAGATCGGCTCTGGCGGTCCGATCTCGGAGGCCGAGAAGATGCGGCGCGAGCGTGCGCGGGTCGGCGGCACCAAGGGGATCGTCGAATATGACTGGGCGCCGGACGGCAGGTCGGTGCTCGTGCCGGTCGACGGCGATCTGTATCTCGCGACGCTCGACGGCCAGGTCCGGCGGCTGACCGACACGCCGCAGACCGAGATCGACAGCAAGGTGTCGAAGGGCGGCCACTATGTCAGCTTCGTGCGCGACCAGAACCTGATCGCGCTCTCGCTCGCCGACGGCAAGGAGCACGCGGTCACGACCGACGGCAAGGGCACCGTCACCTGCGGCACCGCGGAGTTCGTCGCGCAGGAGGAACTCGATCGCCGCACCGGCCACTGGTGGGCGCCCGACGACGCGCATGTCGCGGTCGAATGCTATGACGAGGCGCCGGTCCGGCAGGTCACCCGCGCCTCGATCGGCGCCGAGGGGACGACCACCTATACCCAGCGTTACCCGCTTGCCGGCACGCCCAACGTGCTGGTGTCGCTGTGGATCGCGACGCCGGACGGCGCCGGCAAGGTCAAAGTCGATCTCGGCGCGAACCCAGACATCTATCTCGCACGCGTCGACTGGGCGCCGGACGGCTCGGCGCTGTACGTCCAGCGGCTGTCGCGCGACCAGAAGACGCTCGACCTGCTGCGCGTCGATCCCGCGACCGGCGCCGCGACGGTGCTGTTCAGCGAGACCTCGCCGACCTGGGTCGATCTCTCGGACAGTTTCCGCGCCCTGAAGGACGGCAGCCTGATCTGGGCCTCGCAGCGCGACGGCTATCGCCATCTCTACCGCTGGCAGCGAGGCCGCTGGACGCAGCTCACGCACGGCGCATGGATGGTCGGCGACGTGATCGGGGTCGACGAGAAGGCGCACCGGCTGACCTTCACCGCCAACGCCACCGGGCCGACCGAGAACCAGGTCTATGCGGTCGACTGGCTGCATCCCGCAGTGACGCCGACCCTGCTCACCGAGGCAGGCTGGTGGAACCAGGCGGAGATGGACGAGGCGGGCACGCACCTGCTCGTCACCCGCTCGAACCGCGGCCAGCCGCCGCAGGTGTATTTCGCCGATGCCGCGGGCAAGCGGCTCGGCTGGATCGAGCGCAACCCGATCGACGCGACGCATCCCTATGCGCCGTATCTCGCCGCCGATCTGCCGACCGAATTCGGCACGATGAAGGCGGCGGACGGCAGCGTGCTGCACTACCGCCTCGTCAAGCCTGTCGGCGCGGGCCGGCATCCGGTGTTCGTCGAGGTCTATGGCGGCCCCGCCGGCCAGACCGTGACGGTGCAATGGCCGAGCGAGCGCCAGATCTTCGAACAGTATCTCGCGCGGCACGGCTGGGTGGTCTTCAGCCTCGACAATCGCGGCACGCCGCATCGCGGCACCGCCTTCGAGAGCCAGATCTACAAGGCGGCGGGCACGGTCGAGGTCGACGACCAGCTCGCCGGGCTCGCCTGGCTCAAGGCGCAGCCGTTCGTCGATCCCGCCCGGGTCGCGGTGTTCGGCTGGTCGAACGGCGGCTACATGACGCTGCGCCTGCTCGAGAAGGCGCCGCACGCCTATGCCGCGGGCATCGCGGTCGCGCCGGTGACGCGGTGGGAGCTGTACGATACCGCCTATACCGAGCGCTACATGGGCGATCCGCGCAGCGATCCCGAGGCTTATGCGAAGGCCGACCTGTTGACCGACGCGACCAGGATCGCCGATCCGCTGCTGATCGTCCACGGCATGGCCGACGACAATGTGTTCTTCGACAACACCGTCGAGATCGTCGCCAGGCTGCAGGACGGCAAGGTGCCGTTCGAGATGATGGTCTATCCCGGCAAGACGCACTCGATCTCGGGCGCCGATACGCGCACCCACCTGTTCGGCACGATCGAGCGCTTCCTGAACGAGAAGGTCGCCGGTCAAAGCTCCGCTTCGGCGGCCCCAAGCGCCGCGCCGGTTGGACAATAAGCGCCAACCGCCTATGGGCCGCGACGCAACTTTGAATCCTTGGAGCAAGTGAAATGGGGTATCGGGTCGTCGTGGCGGGAGCCACCGGCAATGTCGGGCGCGAGATGCTCGCCATCCTCGCCGAGCGCGAGTTCCCGATCGACGAGATCGCGGTGCTGGCGTCGAGCCGATCGACCGGCGATCAGGTCGAGTTCGGCGATACCGGCAAGATGCTCAAGATCCAGAACATCGACCATTTCGATCCCGCCGGCTGGGACATGGCGCTGTTCGCGATCGGCAGCGAGGCGACCCGCATCCATGCGCCGCGCTTCGCCAAGGCGGGCTGCACGGTGATCGACAATTCGTCGCTCTATCGCATGGATCCCGACGTGCCGCTGATCGTTCCCGAGGTGAATCCGGAGGCGATCGCCGGCTACCGCGCGAAGAACATCATCGCCAACCCCAACTGCTCGACCGCGCAGATGGTCGTCGCGCTGAAGCCGCTCCACGACGCCGCGAGGATCAAGCGCGTCGTCGTCGCGACCTATCAGTCGGTCTCCGGCGCGGGCAAGGC
>CAZZZX010000457.1:0-3214 GCA_964658585.1 uncultured Novosphingobium sp. | reverse complement strand
GCGTATTCTCGAGGATCGCAACCTCGCCCGGCTGCATCGACGCGACCGCCGCCGGACGGCTCAACACGGTCCGCGCGCGCGGCGGCCGGCTGATCGCGGTCGGTACCACGAGCCTGCGCCTGCTCGAGAGCGCGGCACGCGACGACGGCACGATCGCACCGTTCGAGGGCGACACCGCGATCTTCATCACCCCCGGCTACCGCTTCCGCGCAGTCGACGGCCTGATGACCAATTTCCACCTGCCGCGCTCGACGCTGTTCATGCTGGTATCGGCGCTGATGGGGCTCGAGCGGATGCAGGCGGCTTACGCCCATGCCATCGCGACGGGCTACCGCTTCTACAGCTATGGCGACGCCAGCCTGTTGCTGCCCGACGCGACAGGCTGAACGACGCGGCCCGGCGGGCGTTGGGATATCATGTCCAGGATCTCCAGTGTCGTTGCCGCTGTCGCGATCACCGCGGCGCTGAGCACCTCGCTGGCCGCGGCGACCCTCCACGATCTCGAGTGGCGGTCCCGCGTGCTCGTCGTCGTCGCGCCCGATGCGCGCTCGCCGGCGCTCGCGATGCAGGATCGGCTGCTCGCCGCCCATCGTGACGGACTGCGCGATCGGGATCTCAGCGTGATCCATGTCGTCGGCGCGGCGGTCGCGGGCGTGTCCGACGATGCCGCGGCGCTGCGTCTTCGGCTCGGCGTCTCGCCGGGTGCGTTCGCGGTACGACTGATCGGCAAGGACGGCCATGTCGCGCTCCGCGATGCGCAACCGCTGCCGGTCGCGCGGCTGTTCGCGGCGATCGACGGGATGCCGATGCGCCGCGCCGAGATCGCCCGCCGCGGATATTGACCCCCCCGCACGCGCCCGGCAGGAGCGCGCGATGACAGCCCGCTTCGCCTTCACCATCGCCGCGACCGACGGCGCCGCGCGCACCGGCACGATCGCGATGGCGCGAGGCGAGATCCGCACACCCGCCTTCATGCCGGTCGGCACCGCCGCCACCGTCAAGGCGATGAAGCCTGGCGACGTCCGCGCGACCGGCGCCGACATCATCCTCGGCAACACCTATCACCTGATGCTGCGACCCGGTGCCGAGCGGATCGATCGGCTTGGCGGCCTGCACGGCTGGATGGGATGGGACCGGCCGGTGCTGACCGATTCGGGTGGCTATCAGGTCATGTCGCTGTCCGCGCTGACCAAGCAGAGCGAGGAGGGGGTATCGTTCAAGAGCCATCTCGACGGCTCGCGCCACATGCTCAGCCCCGAGCGCTCGATGGAGATCCAGCGGCTGATCGGCAGCGACATCGTCATGGCATTCGACGAATGCACGCCCTGGCCCGCGACGCACGACCGTGCCGCCGCCTCGATGGAGCGCTCGATGCGCTGGGCGACACGCTCGCGCGCGGGGTTCGATGCGGGCGGGGCGCACGCCGCGCGCTCGGCGCTGTTCGGCATCCAGCAGGGCTCGACCTTCGCCGATCTGCGTGCGCGATCGGCCGATGCGCTGCGCGCGATCGGCTTCGACGGCTATGCGATCGGCGGCCTTGCGGTGGGCGAGGGGCACGACGAGATGCTGCGCACGCTCGATTTCGCGGTCGCGATGCTCCCCGCGGACGCGCCACGCTATCTGATGGGGGTCGGCAAGCCCGACGACATCGTCGCCGCGGTCGAGCGCGGGATCGACATGTTCGACTGCGTGCTGCCGACGCGGAGCGGCCGCAACGGCCAGGCGTTCACCTGGGACGGCACGGTCAACATCCGCAACGCGCGCTGGGCCGAGGATCTCGGCCCGCTCGATCCCGAGAGCCCGGTGGCCGGCTGGTCGCGCAGCTATCTCCATCATCTCGTGCGCTCGGGCGAGATGCTCGGCGCGATGCTGATGACCGAGCATAATCTGTGGTTCTACCAGCGGCTGATGCAGGCGCTGCGCGAGGCGATCGGCGCGGGACGACTGGCGGCGTTCGCGGATGAATTCCGGCGCCGTTATCGGGCGAAGCTGGTGGAGTGACCGCGACCGCATCGAGCTTGCCGAGGCAAGTCGGTCCAGAATCGATCTGGCGCGCGACGACTTTTCGACAGCGGATCCCGGCTCCGTTCGAAGCGGACGGATACGATCGGAATCAGCCGGGAGCTACGCCGCCGCCTTCCACTGCACGACGCGGTCGCGGCCCTCGGCCTTGGCGTCGTAGAGCGCGGCGTCGGCGCGATCGATGATCGTCTGCGCGGTATCGCCGAAGACGAGCCCGGAGACGCCGAGCGACAATGTGATCCGCCCGACGTCGCGCCCCGACTGGCGGGTGCGCACGGTGCGCGAGCCGATCTCGGCGCGGAAGCGATCGGCATAGTCCGCCGCGTCGTCGGCATCGCGGTCGGGCATCACCACCACGAACTCCTCGCCGCCCCAGCGCGACACGAAGCCCGCGCCGTGGAAGAAACGCTCGAGGCTCTGCGCGACCAGGCGAAGCACCTCGTCGCCCAGGCGATGCCCGAAATTGTCGTTGAATTTCTTGAAATGGTCGATGTCGATGAAGATCAGCGAGAACGGCCGGCGCTCGGCCTGCGCGCGATCGATCTGGACGTCGAGATAGTCGCAGCATGCCTTGCGATTGGCCAGCCCGGTGAGCGAATCGAGCCGCGATTCGACGCGCGCGATCTCGAGATCGGCCTTGAGCAGATCGATTTCGCGCGACGAGCGGCCGATCTCCTCTTGGAGCTGTTCGGTCTGCGCGATCATCAGGTTGGTCGCCTCGACGATCTCGGCGAGCATCGCACGCTGGCGTTCCAGCGTCGCGGCGGCATCGATGTCGCTGCGGCCAAGCCGCTCGCGATAGCCGCGCGCTTCGGCATCCGAACGCTCGACATAGCCGGTCATGCGGCTGAGCTGGCGTTCGGCGTCGTCGAGCAACTGCCCGACGCCGCCCGTGCCGATGCCGTAGAGGTCGCGCCGGATCGTGCCGATTGTGCGCTGATCGAGCCGGCCATGCGTGCGGATCGCGGCATCGACCGCCTCGCAGAGCTGCGGGTCGGCGCCGCTCACGTAGCGGAAGAGGAATTCATAGTTGGACGGCGTCGGCTCGACCCCGCCCTCGGCGAGCAGCCCCTGAATGCGATCATACGGGCCGGACTTCTTGGTCACGCGGTTCGCCCCGTCTCGCCTCCCGGTCCGCGGCGATCGACCCCCCGTCGACACCGCTTCCAGTGGTCTGGTCCTAAACGGCAGG
>CAZZZX010000456.1:0-3220 GCA_964658585.1 uncultured Novosphingobium sp. | reverse complement strand
GATCAGCTATCCCAATGGCCGCCCGCATGTCGGCCATGCCTATGAAGCGATCGCGGCGGATGCGATCGCGCGCTGGCATCGGCTTGCCGGGCGCGACGTGCGCTTCACCACCGGCACCGACGAGCACGGCCTCAAGATGGCGCAGGCGGCGCGTGCCAGGGGCCTGACGCCACGCGCGCTCGCCGACGAGATGTCAAGACATTTCCGTACGATGGCGGACGCTCTCAACATCTCCTACGATCGCTTCATCCGGACGACGGACGAAGACCATTACGCGGCCAGCGCCGCGATCTGGCAGCGCATGGCGGATAATGGCGACGTCTATCTCGGCCGCTACGAGGGCTGGTATTCGGTTCGCGACGAAGCCTTTTACGGCGCCGAGGAGCTGGCCGACGGGGAGGGGGGGGCAAAGCTCTCGCCGCAGGGCACGCCGGTCGAGTGGACGGTCGAGGAGAGCTGGTTCTTCCGCCTGTCGCGATATCAGCAGCCCTTGCTCGATCTCTATCGCGACAATCCGGGCTTCATCCGGCCCGAGGCGCGGCGCAACGAGGTGATGCGCTTCGTCGAGGGCGGGCTCGCCGATCTCTCGATCAGCCGCACCAGTTTCGACTGGGGGGTGCCGGTGCCGGGCGCGCCTGGGCACGTCATGTATGTCTGGGTCGATGCGCTGACCAACTATCTCACCGCCGCGGGCTGGCCGCACGACGCGGCGATGGCGGACAGATGGTGGCCCGCCGACCTGCACGTCATCGGCAAGGACATCGTCCGGTTCCATGCGGTCTACTGGCCTGCCTTCCTGATGTCCGCCGGACTGGCGTTGCCCAGGGCAGTGTTCGGCCACGGCTTCGTGCTGCATCGCGGCGAGAAGATGTCCAAGTCGCTCGGCAACGTCGCCGATCCGCACGATCTCGCGCAGCGCTACGGCGTCGACGGGCTGCGCTACTTCCTGTTGCGCGAGGTCAGCTTCGGGCAGGACGGCAGCTATTCGGACGACGCGATCGTGACGCGCGTCAACGCCGATCTCGCCAACGGCCTCGGCAATCTCGCCCAGCGCTGCCTGTCGATCATCGCCAAACAGTGTGGCGGCATCGTGCCGGCGGGCGATGACGCACCCGGCCCCGGGCTTGGCGGTCTGGCGGCGCGGATCGGCGAGGCGTTGGAAACGCTTGGCCTGAACCGCGCTCTTGAGATCGCGTGGGAAGGTGTGGGCGAGGCCAATCGCTGGTTCGCGGAGGCCGCCCCCTGGGCGCTGCGCAAGACCGACCCGGTACGCGCCGACGCGGTGCTGTACGCCACAGCCGAAGCCGTCCGCCAGCTCGCCATCCTGGTCCGCTGGGCGATCCCGGGTTCCGCCGATGCGCTGCTCGACCAGCTCGGGCAGGGGGCGGACGCGCGCGATCTCGCCGCGCTCGCAATCCCGCTCGCGCCCGGCACGGTGCTGCCTGCGCCGCAGGGGGTCTTCCCGCGGCTCGACGTCGCCGAGCCCGCCTAGACCTTCGCGGCCCGTCCGCCTATCTGGCGACGATGCTGATCGACAGCCATTGCCACCTCGATTATCCCAAGCTCGTCGAGCGGCAGGCCGAGGCGCTCGCCGCGGCGCGCGCCGCGGGCGTGACGGGGATGCTCAACATCTCGACCCGCGAGCGCGAATGGGGCGCGGTGATCGCCACTGCGGAGCGCGAGCCCGATGTGTGGGCGTCGATCGGCATCCACCCGCACGAGGCGGATGCACATCCGCATATCGACACCGCCCGGCTGATCGAGGCGACGCGGCATCCGCGCGTCATCGGCATCGGCGAGAGCGGGCTCGATTATTATTACGAGCATAGCGATCGCAACCGCCAGCAGGAGAGTTTCCGGGCGCATATCGCGGCGGCGCGAGAAACCGGGTTGCCGCTCATCATCCACACCCGCGATGCCGAGGACGATACCCATGCGATCCTTGCCGACGAGATGGCGAAGGGGGATTTCCCGGCGCTGATCCATTGCTTCACCGCGAGCGCCGACTTCGCGCTCAAGGTCCTCGCGCTCGGACTGTCGATCTCGATCTCGGGCATCGTTACGTTCCGGAACGCCAGGGATTTGCAGGCGGTCGCCGCGACGATTCCCGCGGACCGGCTGCTGATCGAGACCGATGCGCCGTTCCTCGCGCCGGTGCCGCACCGCGGCCGGCCATGCGAGCCCGCCTTCGTCGCCGACACCGCGCTGTTCCTGGCCGGGCTTCGTGGCGACCGGCCGCAGGATCTTATGCACAAGACCGCCCACAACTTCTACGCCTTGTTCACCAAGGCCGCGCCATGAGGATCCGGATGCTCGGATCGGGCACGTCGTCGGGCGTGCCGCGGATCGGCAACGACTGGGGATCGTGCGACCCGGCCGAGCCCAAGAACCGCCGGCGCCGCGCCTCGATCATCGTCGAGACCGACGAGACGCGGATCCTCGTCGATACCTCGCCCGATCTGCGCGAGCAGCTGCTCGATGCGCAGGCGAGCCGCTTCGATGCGGTGATCTGGACGCACGACCATGCCGATCACACCCACGGCATCGACGATCTGCGCCAGATCGTGCTGCTCAATCGCGTAGCGGTCGAAGGCTATGCGCGGCCCGCGACGCTGGCCTCGATCCAGGCACGGTTCGCCTACGCCTTCGAGGGCGGGCGCAATTACCCGCCGACGGTCAAGGCGCACGAACTGCCCGACGTGCTGACCATCGGCGACATCACCGTGCGCGTCACCGAACAGCCGCACGGCGCGATCCAGTCCGCCGGCCTGCGCTTCGAGACGAACGGTTTCGCCGCGGGCTACGCCACCGACTGCGCCGCGCTGACCGACGGCATGGCCGCGCTCTACAAGGATCTCGACGTGTGGATCGTCGATGCGCTGCGCCGCCGGCCGCACCCGACGCATCCGTCGCTCGATCAGGCGCTGGGCTGGATCGCGCGACTGAAACCCGGTCTCGCGGTACTGATGCACATGGACAATTCGATGGACTATCGCACGCTGTGCGCCGAGCTGCCCGATCATGTCGTACCGGGCTATGACGGCATGGAGCTCGATTTCGGGTGAGCGCGGCATGGACATGATCGGCGGCGTCGGATCGATCCTGCTGTGCCTCGTGCTGGTCGGCAGCGCGATCGTCGTCCGCTACCGTCAGGGCCAGCCGATGGCGCGCTATGCCCTGGTCTGGGCGGTGATCGTCGCGACCAGTTTCGCGATCGCGC
>CAZZZX010000455.1:0-3223 GCA_964658585.1 uncultured Novosphingobium sp. | reverse complement strand
GGTCACCTTGAGCATCACCGCGACCAGCGCCTCGATGCCCGCGACCAGCGGCCGACCCGCCTCGCCGATCGCGGTGAGCGCGACGCCCATGAACACCGCGAACACGACGATCGGCAGGATCTCGTTGTCCGCCATCGCCGCGACGATCGACGACGGCACGATATGGACGAAGAAGTCGTGGAGGTTGAACGCCGCGGTGGCGAGCCCGGCGCTTTCGCCGACCGGCGGCAGCGGCAGTCCGGTATGCGCGCCGGGCTGGAGCAGGTTGACCAGCACGAGGCCCAGCACCAGCGACACCAGCGAGGCGCCGAGGAACCAGCCGAGCGTCCGCGCGCCGATCCGCCCGAGCGCGGCGGTATCGCCCATATGCGCGATCCCCGCGACCAGCGTCGAGAACACCAGCGGCGCGATGATCATCTTGATGAGCCGCAGGAACAGATCGGTGACGATGACGAGATAGTCGGCCTTGGCCCGGAGCACCGCGGGATCGGCGATCGCGGCGTGCATCGCCAGCCCGGCGAGGATGCCGAGCATCATGCCGATCAGGATGTAGAGGGTCAGCCGCCGCGCCATGGTCGCTCCGCGTTCAGGTGGGTCGTGGCACCAGAGGGGAGCCGGGCGGGCGGGTCAAGCATTGGCCCCGGGAGGAGAGAGACATGATGCGCATCCTGATCGCCGCCCTGGCGCTGCCGCTGTCCGCCGCACCGGCGCTGGCCGGTGGCCCGCGCTCGGCGACGGATCGTATGGCCAGGGCGTCATGGTTCGCGTGCGACGGCGTGGACGGGCCGCTCGCGGCGTCGTTCGCGCCGCGCGATCCGCAGGGCACGAGCATCGTCACGCTGCACGACCGGGATACGCACGGCGTCACCGCGAGCCGGGTGACCGTCGGCAGCGCCGATCCGGGGGCGGGCCAGGTCTATTACCCGCTCAGCCGCGGCGGGAAGGCGGTCGGCACCATCCACATGGTCAATCCCGGCATGGTCGGGAATCCGGTGCTTCCCGCCGTCACGAGCGTCGATCTCGACGGTCATCATCTCGAATGCCGGTTCATGCCCGACATGCGCTTCCTCGGGATCGGAGAGCAGCGCAGCGTGATGGTGCGGGGCGAGGGCGCCGCGTTGCGCTACGAGAGCTTCGACTATCGCACGCGCGGACCGGCGACGCATCCCGACGGCGTCCATCGCAGCAACGCGCCGTCGCTGTCGATCCCCGACGGCGCGGCGACCGCGACCGGTTATCGCTTCACCAACGCGCGCGTGGCGTATTCGGTCGATCGCCGGCAGGTCGTCGCCCGGCTGGGTGATCGTACGATCGCGAACGACGGTTTCTTCGCCTGGGAGGCGGCGCCGATCCGCGCGACGACCGCGATCGGCGCGGATGCGGTGTGGCCCGCGGGCCGATCCTTCACCGGCTGCCGCGGCGATCTCTCCAACGCCGCGCTGCACGACTGTCTGATCGGTGCGATGAAGGCCGGCGGGGCGACGCCCGCCGCACTCGCCTTTACCGAACGGCTCGCCTCGCGCCGCGACTTCGGCTTCATGACCGGGTGGCGGCAGGCCGGCGCGGTCGGCATCGCGACGATCACCTATCCGTGGCGCGCCAACTCGAACGAGGCGCAGGCGATCGTCCCGGCGACCGGCGATCCGATCTTCGTCGACGAGTATCGGATGACCGCCGCCGACAAGGCGCGAGGCGACTGGCGCAGGTTCGTGGCGGCGCACCCGCAGGCGTTCCCGGTGACGCCCGCGACGGTCGCGAATGGCGCCACGGGCGACACGATCATCGCACGATACCGGCTCGCGACCTGCCGTGCCTGCGCCGCGCTCGGCGAGATGACGGTCGTATGGCGCTTCGCCGGCGATGGGCGGCTGATCGGCGCGCGCGTGGAGCGGATTTCCGCCTGAGCCGACGCGTCGGGTTCGCCCGTCGCCATCGACGGGCGGTGCTCAGGCCGGACGAGGGACGCACGGTGCTCCGCTTGCGCCCGGTCCGCGCGGCGGACGGCATGTCCGACACATGGGAACGCCCCTCACCCCACCGCCCTCAGCCCCGCCACGCAGCCCACCAGCAGGGCGATCAACGCCAGCCGCGCGGGCCCGAGCGGCTCGGCGAACCACAGCGCACCGACCAGCACCGTGCCGAGCGCGCCGATGCCGCCCCACACCGCATAGGCGGTGCCCATCGGGATGGTCCGCGACGCGACCTCGAGCAGGACCATGCTCACCGTCACCGAGACGAGGAAGCCCGCGGTCCAGTAGGGCGCCCGAAAGCCGTCGACGAAGCGCAGGCAGGTGGTGAAGCCGACCTCGCCCAGTCCGCCCAAGATCAGCCACGCCCAGGCCATCGCGCTCTCCTGTCGAAGATTTCACAGCGTTCCCGCGTGCGAGCGGCTATGCAGGACGCCATGCCCGCCCGCTTCCATCTCGGCAACCGCATCGCGCCGGTCCGCTTCCTCGGCTTCATCGGCGTCGCGATCGTCGCGGTTCCGGTGGCGAGCACGCTGCTCGGTTGGCGACATGGCGTGATGGCGGGCTTCGATGTCGCCGCGCTCGTCTTCTTCGCCTCGCTGGTGCCGCTGGTGCGCGGCGCGAGGCCCGACGAGATGCGCGCCTATGCCCAGCGCAACGACGCCAACCGCGCGCTGATGCTCGCCGTCACGATCGCGGTCAGCCTGGTGGTGCTGGTCGCGGTCGGCTCCGAACTGATCGAGAAGGGCGCGCCCAAACCGACCGCGGTGGCGCTGATCGTGACGACGCTGGCGCTCGCCTGGACCTTCGCCAACATGGTCTATGCGCTGCACTATGCGCATATCTACTATACCCGCAGCGAACCCGGCGAGGGCGACAAGCCCGCCGACCGCGCGGGTCTCGACTTTCCCGACACGAGCGAGCCGACCTATTGGGACTTCATCTATTTCAGCTTCACGCTGGGGATGACCTTCCAGACCTCCGACGTCCAGATGACCAGCACGGGGATGCGCAAGACCGCGGTGTTCCATTGCCTGGCGGCGTTCGTGTTCAATCTCGGCATCCTGGCGTTCACGATCAACGTGCTCGGCAGCGGCGGCTGAGCCCTATTCGCAGGCGTCGTACCGCCCCGCCTCGCACGCCGCGACCCGCGCGCGCCATGCCGCGAGGCGCTGGCGGTACTCCTCGCGGGCGCGGGCGTAATCGTCCTGGTCCTGCGAGCGCACCGTGCCGTGCGCATAGCCGTTCCACGACCG
>CAZZZX010000454.1:0-3226 GCA_964658585.1 uncultured Novosphingobium sp. | reverse complement strand
ACAGGCGGAGCCGGCGACCGACCGCCTGCCCGACCCGGATTATCGGACGCCCGGTGCGGGCGCCATCCGGGACGACGGCTCCAACTAGAGCGATACCTCGGCGATATTGTCCTTGTAGTCCGCCTTGGGATCCTTGCCGAACAGTCGGCTGATCATCGCGCCGATCGTCGAACCCGCGAGCCAGATCTCGGCGGTCTCGGTGTCGAGCCGGAGCAGCGCAACCTTGGGATCGTTCCGGCCGCCCTCGAACCAGGTCTCGACATGCTTGTCCCAAAGCCGATCGACGACCGCGGGATCGCGCTCGATCGAGAGCGTGCCGTGGACGCTCGCAAACAGATCGTGTCCCTTCGATGCATAGGTCGCGATCGCACGGTGCGATTCGCCGAGCGCGTCGATCAGGCCGATGTCCTTGCTCGCGAAGAACCAGATCGGGCCGCTGGCGCCATCGGTCTTGGCGGTCATCGGCTGGGTATGGCCGTCTCGCGCGCCATCCAGACCGAGCATCATGAACGGCGAGGCGGCGAGATCCTTCCAGAACCGCGCTTCGATTTCAGTGTCGCTGGGCATCGTCCATCTCCTTCGTTCGGATACGGAAACCGGTGATGCGTCGGGTCGGTTCCGCCACCGGTCGCGTCGGCGGGCCGCGCTTTCCGCTTCGCCACGCGGGCGAAGCTGGCTAACGCTGCGGCGATCGGGGCGGCGGGAGACGATGATGCACAGGATGATCGCAGCGGCGACGTTGATGGCGGCGGCCGCCCCGCTCGCCGCGCAGGAGCCGGCGTGCGCGGTGCCGCTGGTCGCGCCGGCGCCCTGGGCACGGTGGAGCCGCCCGGCGCCGCTGGTCGCCGCCGAGAAGCCGGGGCCCAGCCGCTTCGCGATGCTCCGGCCGGGACGCGCCGCGACGGTGACGCTGGCGCCGGACCGCGCCGTCGTCTTCGTAGTCACCCCGGCAAAGCCGCTCGGTCCGATCGGCTATGGCGGGATGGTGATGCTCGCGGTGCCGGTCGCGGGCATCTATCGAATCGCGATCGGTGCCCCCGCCTGGATCGATATGGTGAGCGCGGGTCGGTCGCTCGCCTCGGCGGCGCACGACCATGGCCCGGCCTGCTCGGGGATCGTCAAGACGGTCGATTTCGCGTTGCCCGCGGGCGCCGCGACGATCGAACTGAGCGGCGCGTCGACGCCGGTGACCACCGTCATGGTCGTGCGGGTCTCCTGAGCGGCATGGCCGAGCCCGATCGCCTGATCGCCGCCGGGCGCCAGAGCGAGGATGTCGATGCGGCGTTGCGTCCCAAGTCGCTCGACGAGTTCGTCGGGCAGGCGGCGGCGCGGGACAATCTGCGCGTGTTCATCGGCGCCGCCCGGGCGCGGGGCGAGGCGATGGACCATGTCCTGCTGTTCGGGCCGCCCGGGCTCGGCAAGACCACGCTCGCGCAGATCGTCGCGCGCGAGCTCGGCGTCGGGTTTCGCGCCACCTCGGGGCCGGTGATCGCCAAGTCGGGCGATCTCGCCGCGCTGCTCACCAATCTCGAGGAGGGTGACGTGCTCTTCATCGACGAGATCCATCGCCTCCAGCCCGCGGTCGAGGAGGTGCTGTATCCCGCGATGGAGGATCGCGCGCTCGATCTGATGATCGGCGAGGGACCGTCGGCGCGCAGCGTGCGGATCGACCTGCCGCGCTTCACGCTGGTGGGCGCGACGACCCGGCAGGGGCTGCTGACGACGCCGCTGCGCGATCGCTTCGGGATTCCGATCCGGCTGCAATTCTATACCGTCGAGGAACTGGAAAGCGTGGTGACGCGCGCCGCGCGGCTGCTCGGCCTGGCGATCACCGGCGACGGCGCCGCCGAGATCGCGCGCCGCGCGCGGGGCACCCCCCGTATCGCCGGACGCCTGCTGCGCCGGGTGCGCGACTTCGCGCACATGGCGGGCGACGCGCAGGTCGATGCGCGGATCGCCGACGCCGCGCTCAACCGGCTCGAGGTCGATGCGCTCGGGCTCGACGCGATGGACCGCCGCTACCTGACGATGATCGCGGACATCTACCGTGGCGGCCCGGTCGGCGTCGAGACGCTGGCCGCCGGCCTCGCCGAGCCGCGCGACACGATCGAGGAGGTGATCGAGCCGTTCCTCATCCAGCTCGGGCTCGTCGCGAGGACCGCGCGCGGCCGCTGCCTGACCAGCCGCGCGTGGCGCCACCTCGGCCTGCCCGAGCCCGCGGGTAGCCAGGATGGCCTGTTCGACAGCTAGGGTGTCGTCCGGCTGGACCTTTGCGCCTTCGCACCGCTAAAGACCGCATCGTGATCCAAAGCGAGACAGATCTGCCGATATCGGGCCGCTTCGAGGGCGGCGTGCATCGCTTTCCGGTGCGCGTCTATTTCGAGGACACCGATCTGTCGGGCATGGTCTACCACGCCAATTACCTGCGCTTCATCGAGCGCGCGCGTTCGGATATGCTGCGCGTCGCGGGGATCGACCAGCGCGCCGCGCACGAGGCGGGCGAGGGCGTCTACGCGGTCGCCGATCTTGCGATCCGCTATCGCCGGCCGGCGCGGCTCGACGACGCGCTCGTCGTGCTGAGCCGGATCACCGCCAGCCGCCCGGCGTCCTGCACCATTCAGCAGACGGTCATGCGCGCTGGCGAGACTTTGGCCGAGGCCGACGTGACCGCCGCGTTCGTCACGCCCGGCGGACGACCGCGGCGCCAGCCGGCGGTATGGATCGAGACGTTCAGACGACTGCAGGGGGACCAGACCGCGCAATGACACCCGTGATCGCCACCGACGCCGCGACCATGTCGCCGGTCGCGCTGTTCCTGCAGGCCGACATCATCGTCAAGATCGTGATGGTCGGGCTGATCGCCGCCTCGGTATGGACCTGGTCGATCATCCTCGTCCACGGGATGCGGCTGCGGCGCATCCAGTCGCGCTCGATCAAGTTCGAGCGCGATTTCAAGGCCGCCGAGGACATCGACAATTTCTTCACCGCACACCGCCAGTCTGACCTGCCGGTGGCGCGGGTGCTCGGCGCCGGCGTCGGCGAATGGCGGCGCTCGACCTCGGGGAAGCGGATCGATCGCGACGGCACGCGCTCGCGGCTCGCCGCGGCGATGGGCACCGCCGCCAATGCCGAGATCGATCGCCTGTCCGACCGGCTCAACATCCTGGCGACGGTCGGCTCGGTGGCGCCGTTCGTCGGGCTGTTCGGTACCGTCTGGGGGATCATG
>CAZZZX010000453.1:0-3243 GCA_964658585.1 uncultured Novosphingobium sp. | reverse complement strand
GCGGTTCGGACTCTCGCGCTGGCCTTCCAAAGCGCTTTGCGGCAAGGACGGCGCGCCGCAAGCACGGAGCGTTCATGATCGAGAGCCTGGCCCGTACGGTTCGCCCTCAGCCGGCCACGCGCCTGCTGCTGTTCGGGGCGACCGGCGATCTGTCGCAGCGTATGCTGCTGCCGTCGCTGTTCGCGCTTCACACCGACGGGCTGATCGCGCCCGAGCTCAAGATCTTCGGCACGGCCCGTTCGACGCTCGACGAGGCAGCGTTCCGCACGTTCGCCGCCACGGCGCTCGAGACGCATCTCGCCGCCGATGCGCGCAAGCCGGAGGCGATCCCGGCATTCCTCGATCGCCTGCGCTACGTCGCGCTCGACGCGTCCGATCCGTCCGGCTTCACCGCGCTCGGCAATGCGGTCGGGGCCGATCAGGACGCACCGACCGCGATCTACCTGTCGACCGCACCGTCGCTGTTCGGATCGACGATCGCGGGGCTCAAGAGCGCCGGGCTCGCCGGCCCGAACGTGCGCATCGGGCTCGAAAAGCCGCTCGGCCACGATTTCGCGTCCTCGACGGTCATCAACGACGCGGTCGCCGCGGCCTATTCGGAAGCGCAGACCTTCCGCATCGACCATTATCTCGGCAAGGAGACGGTCCAGAACCTGATCGCGCTGCGCTTCGCCAACCGGTTGTTCGAGCCGCTGTGGAACGCCGAAGGCATCGATCACGTCCAGATCACCGTTTCCGAGACGGTCGGGCTCGAGGGCCGCGTCTCCTATTATGACGGCGTCGGCGCGCTGCGCGACATGCTCCAGAACCACATGCTCCAGCTGCTCGCGCTGGTCGCGATGGAACCACCCTACCGCTTCGGCCCGCGGGCGGTGCGCGACGAGAAGGTCAAGGTGCTGCGCTCGCTGCGTCCGATCGACCGCGCCACCGCGGCGACCCATACGGTCACCGGGCAATATGCCGAGGGTGCGGTCGCCGGCAAGGGCGTGCCCGGCTATGCCGACGAGCTCGGCCGCGCGTCGAACACCGAAACCTTCGTCGCGGTGAAGGCGCATGTCGACAATTGGCGCTGGCACGGCGTGCCGTTCTACCTGCGTACCGGCAAGCGCCTGCCCAATCGCCATTCCGAGATCTACATCCAGTTCCGCGAGGTGCCACACTCGATCTTCGACAGCCGCAACGCGGTGCTGCAACCGAACAGGCTGCTGATCCGCCTCCAGCCGGAAGAGACGATCAGCTTCTACACCATGGCCAAGGAGCCGGGGCTGGATCGCGACGGCATCCGCCTGCGCGAGGTGCCGCTCGATCTGTCGCTGACCACCGCCTTTGCCGGCTTCCGTCGCCGCATCGCGTACGAGCGGCTGATCCTCGATCTGATCGAAGGCGATCCGACTCTGTTCGTCCGGCGCGACGAGGTCGAGGCGCAATGGGACTGGATCGATGCGATCCGCGATGGTTGGAATGCGTCTGGTGTCACGCCGCGGCCCTACGCCGCGGGAACCTGGGGCCCGTCCGCGGCGATCGCGCTCACCGAGCGTGACGGCGTGACATGGCATGATTGAGAATGAGGATGGGAAAGCCATGATCGAAGCCGAATGGTGGGAATACGAGAACGCCGAGGAACTCGCCGAGGCGGTTGCCGGCGATGTCGGATTCATCATCGAGAGCGCGCTCGATGCGCGCGGCGACTGCCTGCTGGCGCTGCCCGGCGGCAAGTCGCCGATCCCGATCTTCGAGCGGCTCGCCAAGCAGAAATACCAGTGGAAGCGCGTGACCATCGTGCCCGGCGACGATCGGCTGGTGGAGATCGGGGATCCGCTGAGCAACGCCACGCTGCTCGCCAAGCATTTCGTGCCGCTGGGCGCACGCGTCGTGCCGATCGGCAGCACCAATCTCAGCGTCCGCCAGGCCGGCGACGCCGCCAATGCGCGGATGGCGGATCTGCACTGGCCGCCTGATCTGGTGTGGCTCGGCATGGGTACCAACGGCCATACCGCCTCGATCTTCCACGGCCCCGACTATGACGAGGTGCTGTCGACCACCAAGCATGCGATCGGCCTGACCCCCGATCCGCTGCCGCCGGAGGCGCCGGTCGCGCGCGTGACGATGACGCGATCGGCGATCCTGTCGGCTCGGTCGATCCTCATCACGATCGACGGCGACGAGAAAAAGCGCGTGCTCGAGGAAGCGATCGAGCAGGGCGCCAAGTCGGACTGGCCGATCGGCCGGGTGCTGGCCGACGCCGAGCAGCCGATCGACATCCACTGGCGCAAGGCGTGAGTGCGGCACCCGCCTCGCGCGCCTACAAGATCCTGACCGCAGGCCAGTGGCGCGGCTGGCAGGAGCTGGGCGCGTTCGCGGGTGCGCCGGTCGATATCGAGGACGGCTATATCCACCTGTCGACCGCCGAGCAGGTCGCCGAGACCCACGCCAAGCATTTCGAGGGTCTGCACGACCTGTGGCTGGTCGAGGTCGATCTCGACCTGCTCGGCGAGGATGTGGTGTGGGAGCCCTCGCGCGGCGGCCAGCTCTTCCCGCACGTCTACGGCACCATCCCGCTCGACGCGGTCAAGGACGCGCGGCCGATCGACGAGTGACGACCGGGCAATAACCTGCCGCATCCCACGAGTCGTCCCGTTCTTGCCGAGAAGGGACTGAGCGAAGTCGAAGCGGTGTCCCGAAGCACCGGCTCCGCTCAGTCACTCCTCGGAGTGAACGGGGGCTCTACGCCGCCTCCCACCGTTCCTCGCTGCCCAGCCGCAGTCGCTCGGCCGAAGACACGGCATCCGCCGCACGCAGCGCGGCCAGGATGCGCATCACATGTGCGACGTCCTGTACCTCGAGATCGACCTGGAAGGTGTGGAAGCCGGCGTCGCGGTGGACCAGCCGCAGGTTGAGGATATTGGCCGCGTGCGTGCCGAAGATGCTCGCCATCGCGCCCAGCGCGCCGGGTTCGTTGCGCAGGATCACCGCGAGCCGCGCGGTCCCGCCGTCGCTGGTGTCGTCCCATGCGAGATCGACCCAGTCGGCATCGGTCGCGGGCAGCGCCAGCGTCGGGCAGTCGATCGCGTGGACCTCGACCGCCGCGTCCGGACGACGCAGCCCGACGATGCGATCGCCCGGCACCGGATGGCAGCAATCGGCGAGCCGGAAGGCGACGCCCGCCGTCAGCCCCTTGATCGACACCTTGTCGCGCGCGGGCAGCGGCCGAGCACAGGCGACGGATCGACGCTCTACACCGTG
>CAZZZX010000452.1:0-3247 GCA_964658585.1 uncultured Novosphingobium sp. | reverse complement strand
ATGCGGCCGCCGCCGATCGCGAGCCCGTCGAAGCCGCCTGTCGCGAGGGTGGCAGTTCGTTTCTCTCGACCGGCGCGTCGCCGGGCTATTGCACCGATTATTTCCCGATGGCGATGCTCGGCATCGTCGACGAGATCGCCGAGATCCGGGTGCAGGAGATCGCCGATTATTCGACCTACCCGGTGGTGGAGGTCGCGCACAGTTGGGGCTTCGGCGCAGCGCCCGACGATCCGATCCCACTGTTCGAGAGCGGCGACGTCGAGCGGATGTGGCACCACATCCCGCGCGATATCGCGCGACGGCTGGGCGTGGAGCTCGACGGCATCCGCGTCGTCACCGAGGCCGGCGTGGCGAACCGCGACGTCGCCGCCGCCTTCTACACGATCCCCAAGGGGACGATCGCCAATATCCGCTTCGAGGTGCAGGGCCTGGTGCGCGGTCGGCCGTTCGTGATCCTCGAGCACGTCAATTATTGCGATTTCGATGCGATGCCGGCCGACTGGCCCCGCCCCGCCGAACGGACCGGTCTCGCCTATCGCACGGTCGTGAAGGGGCGCCCCAATCTCACCGCGGAAATCTCGCTCGACTATCCGGTGGCGGCGGTGCGCACCGTCAACGCCATCCCCGCGGTGGTGGCGGCGGCGCCGGGGATCATCGCGGGCGCCGACATCCCGCCGCTGCCCAGCGGCAACGTCGTGCTCGACCGAGCGTAGCGGCGAACACGCGATCTATGATGGACAGGCCGCCCCCTCCCCCCGCGCCCAGTCCGTCGGCGATCCGCCGCTCACTCGAATGGCTTGGCTGCGCGCTCGAAGATATGGACGGTCCGCGCCAGCGAGCCCGCGCTCGAGCGCGGTGCCCAGGCAATGCCCGACGGACTTTGCCCGACCGCGCGATCGTAGAATTCCCTGAGCGTCCCTGAAAGATCGTTGGTCTGGATGCCGCCCAGGATCAGTTCGCTCCCGGGGCAGAAGCGTACGGGAGGAACCTGGACGTCGCTCAACCGGCCCCGCCGCATCCCGACATAGCCGGGCGACTCGCTCACCTCCACGCTGTGCACGGTCTCGTACCAGTCGTGATATTCGGCCTCGTGCCCCGGTACGAAATTGGCGAGCAGGACCATCAGGTGCGTCAGCGGTCCGGGCGCGAGGTTCGCCGAATATTTCCAGGGACGATACATGCCGTAGCTGTAGATCCGTTCGGCATCGTCGCCTGCGACGAGCCCGGCGTCGCGCTGGTCGGCGAGGATCGGCGCCAGCGCCGGAAGATCGATCGCCGGCGTCTCGAGTGACCATTCGTAGACGATCGCGTACGCCCAAGGCTGTCGTGCCTCGACCTGGAGCTGGACCGGCGCGCAGCGATACATGTCCGCGCGCGTGAAGCCCCTCAGCGACCGCACACGGGTCATATGGTCCGACGCGACATGGCGCATCAGTGCATCGTCCTGTCCTGCCGGGACGTTGAACAGGTGGAGCGTCACGAAATCGGTCATGCACCCGTCCTCCCGCCCTCGCTCGATCCGATCCCGCGTCGCGGTCGGATCGATGCCGTCCGCGGATCGTAGAGCCCGATTGCGAGCCGGGGAATAGCGGTAGCTATATCCGGACCGAAGATCGATGATCCGATCGAGATCGATGCGGCGGAGCGTCTTGTCGTCCCCCGGTGCATCGCATCGCCATGGGCAACGCCGATATCCGAGGGCCACACCGTCATGCCCGAACCCTTCGCGCCTTTCGCCTGCCGGCCGGAGACGATCCCGGGATTGGCGATCGAAGCCGCACGGCTGTGGCCGGAGCGCGAGGCGATCGTCGAAGGCAGCGCGCGCGTGACGTTCGCGGCGCTGGCCAAGCGCATGATGGCGGCGGCAGCGGCCTTCGTGGCCGCCGGCCTCCAACCCGGCGAGCGTGTCGGCATCTGGGCGGAAAACAGCACCGATTGGATCGTCGCGTGTCTGGGTGCGCAGGCCGCAGGCGGTGTGCTCGTGCCGCTGAACACGCGTTTCAGGACCGCCGAGGTCTCCTACGTCGTCGCCAAGGCCGGTATCGCGATCGCGGTCGCCGCTCGCGATTCCTCGGCGTCCGCCACGCCGAACTGCTCGCGGGGTTGGATATCGCGACGCTCCGCCGGGTCGTCCCGCTCGATGCGGACGGCTGGACGACGTTCACCGCTGCAGCGGATGAAGCCGCACGGTCCGAAGCGCGGCGACGGCTCGCGTCGCTCTCGCCGGACGATCTCAGCGACATCATGTTCACCAGCGGGACGACCGGCGATCCCAAGGGCGCGATGGCGACCCACGGACAGACGGTGCGTACCGCGCGGCTGTGGGCGGACGTCACCACGATCGGCCGCGACGATCGCTTCCTGGTCCTGTGGCCCTTCTTCCACTGCTCCGGCTACAAGGCGGGCTGGGTGGTCAATCTCGCGGTCGGCGCCATGACGCTGCCCGAACCCACACTCGACGTGGCGCGCCTGATCGATACGATCGAGCGGGAGCGCGTGACCTTCCTGCCCGGCCCGCCGACACTGTTCCAGACGCTGCTGACCGATCGGACGCTCGACCGCACGCGTCTCGCCTCGCTCCGCGTATCGATCACCGGTGCCTCGTCGGTCGCCCCGACGCTGATCGAGGCGATGCGCCGCGATCTCGGCATCCCGGTGGTGCTGACCGGCTACGGTCTCACCGAAACCTGCGGCACGGTGACCATGTCCGGACCCGACGATCCGGCGGACATCGTCACCACCTCGTGCGGGCGGGTGCTGCCCGGTATCGAGATCGCCATCGTCGACGACACGGGTCGCGCGCTCCCCAACGGTGACGCGGGCGAGGTGATGGTGCGCGGCATGAACGTGATGCGCGGCTATCTCGACGATCCCGAAGCGACCGCGGAAGCGATCGACGAGGATGGCTGGCTTCGCACCGGCGATATCGGAACGCTGGACGCGGCGGGCTATCTGCGCATCACCGATCGCAAGAAGGACGTGTTCATCGTCGGCGGCTTCAACTGCTATCCGGCGGAGATCGAGAAGATGCTGCTCGCCCATCCCGCCGTGCTGCAGGTCGCCGTGATCGGCGTGCCGGACGAGCGAATGGGCGAGGTCGGCAAGGCGTTCGTCGTACCGAAGCCGGGCGCGGTGCTGCAGGCGGACGCGCTGATCGCCTGGGCGCGTGGCCAGATGGCGAATTTCAAGGTTCCACGCTCCGTCGAACTGGTCGGGACCCTGCCGCTCAACGCCACCGGCAAGGTCC
>CAZZZX010000451.1:0-3247 GCA_964658585.1 uncultured Novosphingobium sp. | reverse complement strand
CGCGCGTGACCCTCGGGGAGGTGATCGAGCGGGCGCCGGACAACTGGTACATCGAGGCCGAGGAGGCGCGCGGCCTCGGGCTGATCGAGGCCGTGATCTGAGGCTCATACTCGTCTCATGGGTCGGAACCCATGAGGTCCGGCGGACGACCGCCGCCCCGCAGTCGCGGGGGCCGGACCTCGATGAGCCGGGCTCACCGAGGTTCGGTATCAGAACGCCAGCTTCAGTCCCGCGAAGCCCGCAACGTCGTGCCCGTCCGGCCGGTCGATGCTCGCGCGCACCGATCCGTCGAGCGCGAGCCGCGGCGTCAGGTGCGCGGTGATGCCGCCCGCCGCGGCGCCGTAGACCCGCTCCGAGGTACGACCGATCGCGAAGCCGTTGACGATCGTCGGCGCGACGGTCGGCGCGTAGGACAGGTCGCGGCCGTCGCCGTTGAGCGTCTTCTCCGCGGTCGCGCGCAGCCAGGGCGACAGCCGCGCACCGAGCGCCGGCCGGTATTCCAGCCCTGCCGAGCCGACCAGCGTATCGATCCGCTGGCGCGACACGATCAGCGTCGCCGCGGCGTCGCCTGCCTCGGTATAGCCCTTCACCCGGGCATGGGCGTAATCGAGCCCGACCACCGGGCCGATCCGCCCGAACCGCGTCGGCGGCAGCCAGCCGACACGGCCGCCCGCGCTCAGGCTGGTGGCGTGCGGATCGGCGGTCAGCGGATCGGCGACGCCGGTGCGGCGGACATCGAGCCGATGCCAGCCATAACCGATATAGCCCTGCGAGAAGAAGGTGCCGGGGTCCGCGACCGCATAGCCGCCGATCTGGTAGCTGCGCCCGCGTATCCGATCGTCCCCGGCGCCGTCGATCTTGCCGCGCGCATAGGAGAAGACCAGGCCGCCGGTGGTCGGGCCGGCCTTGTATTCGACCCCGCCCAGGCCCCCGCGCGAGTTGTAGTCGTAACCGTCGGCAGTGGCGTCGGCCCCGCGGCGCTGGTGCGCGGCGTCGAAATTGCCGAACACCGACAGTCCGTCCCGCCCGCTATGGTCGTCCCGCGCGAGGTCGAGCCGGTTGCCCATGTCCTGCCCGAACTGGCGGGCCTCGAGCAGCGGCAGGTCGCCGACCGCGCGCAGGCCGTAGGGCGCGCCGAGCTGGTTGACCGCATAGTCGCCGACCAGCGCGAACCCCGCCGAGGTCAGGTGGACGCCATCGACATAGAAGAGATATTGCGACTGCAGCGCCGGATTGCCGATGCAGGTCTGCGGGCAGGCGTGGGTGGTGTCGATGAAGCCGAAACGCGCCGGGTCGGCACGCACCGTCTGGCCGATCGTGGTGATGTCGACATAGGCGATCTGCACGCCCGACCGGGCGATCGGCGCGAGCACCGCCTGCATCCGGCTGTTGTAGGCGACCGAGAAGGCGGTGCCCGCCGCCGCGCTCGGCTGGCCGATCGCCTCGGCGAGCTGGCCGACGTCGCCCGCGGTCCACACCATATGGCGGATGCCGCGCGCGACGAGCGCGTCGAGCCCGGCGGTCGCGTCCGCCGCGGTGGTCGCTGCGGCGGCGTCCGCGCCCGCCACCGTGCCGCCGCCGATGCGATAGCCGCGCGCGTCGTTGCCGCCGACCGAGAACACCGCGAGATCGTCGCGCGCGAACTGCAACCCGCCGGACGGGATGACGGTCGCCTGCCCCGATACGTAGATCGGCTCGCTCAGCGCGACGCTGGTATAGGTCGAGCCGCCTTGCGTGAACGCCGTCCACTGCTGCGCGAAACCGGGGAGCAGCCCCTGCGCGGCGACGTTGCCGGTCCCGGCCTGCGCGCCGCCGATCGCGTAATTGTCCTGCGAGACGCCATAGGCGGACGCAATCGTATCGACGAAGTTGGTCCCGCCCGAAAAGCGCCCGGTGGGATATTCGGTGGAATTGAAGAACGAGCCGAGCCCGGCATTGGTGAGCAGCGCCTTGACGTTGCCGGTGTCGGCATAGCTGTCGCCGAACGCGACGACCTTGTCGAACGTCTGTGCGGCGGCGGGCATGACCGCAGTGGCCGACAGCAGGGTACCCAACGCGACGCGACAAAATACTTTCACGACAATTCTCCCTGAAATGCGGCTCTTGGCGGCCGATACGCGGATGCGCTCTACGCTCCGCCGGGGTTCGACCGCAAGCCGGGTTCGGGCTATCGTCCACGGACGGAGACGGACGATGACCCACGCCATGATGACCATCCCCTCGCCGGTCGGCGTGCTGACGCTGGCGGCGAGCGCCCGCGGCCTCGCCGCGATCCTGTGGGAGGACGACGATCCGGCGCGCGTGCCGCTCGGCCCGGTGCGCGACGGCGCGGACGACCCGGTGCTGCGCGAGACCGCGCGCCAGCTCGGCGCCTATTTCGCGCGCGAGCGCACCTCGTTCGACCTGCCGCTCGATCCGGTGGGTACCGCGTTCCAGCAGTCGGTCTGGGCGGCGTTGCGCACCATCCCTTATGGCGAGACGCGCAGCTATGCGGCGATCGCGCGCGACATCGGCCGGCCGAGCGCCTGCCGCGCGGTCGGCGCCGCCAACGGCCGCAACCCGATCTCGATCGTCGTGCCGTGTCACCGCGTCGTCGGCACCGGCGGCGCGCTCACCGGCTTCGCGGGCGGGCTGGCGGCGAAGCGCCGGCTGCTCGAACTCGAAGGCGCGCTGCTGATCGCGTGACCGCTCAGAAATCGTACAGCCGCGCCACCGTGCCGTCGTCGATCGCGCGCAGCGTGGCGAGCGCCGCGGCGACGGTTCCGTCGCGGTCGCGATGGTGCGTCGGGGTCCCGACCAGGGTCAGGTCGGCGCCCGCGATGCCGATTGCGGCGAGCGTCGCGGCCGGCGCGGCGAGCAGCGTCTCGTAACGGACCAGCCGCCACGGCGGCACCGCCGCGATCCGTCGCGCGACCGCGGCGTAGACATGCGCCAGCCGCTCGGGCAGCGACAGCGCCGGGTCCGCCGCGATCGCCGCGCTCTCGGGCCAGCGTACCGCGCCGAAGCGCCCCACCGCGATCGGCATCGACGAGTTGAGCCACGCCGAGAAGCTCGCCTCCGGGTGGCGCACCATGACGATCGTCCGCCACGATCCCTGCGCGTCGAGCGCGGGCAGCGTCGCGAGGAAGCAGGCATTGTGCTTGACCGCGAGCGTGAAGTCCGGCCCCGCCACCGACGCGCGGCGCTTGCGCTTGCGCGCGATCCGCCGCTCTCCCGCATCGTCGCGGACGATGTAGTTGGTCAGCCG
>CAZZZX010000450.1:0-3277 GCA_964658585.1 uncultured Novosphingobium sp. | reverse complement strand
CGGTGTTCATCCCGCTGCTCTTCATGGGCGGCATCGTCGGCCGGCTGTTCCGCGAGTTCGCGGTGACGCTGTGCTCGGCGGTGATGATCTCGCTGGTGCTGTCGCTGACCACCACGCCGATGCTGTGCGCGTGGCTGCTGCGGCCCGGCGGCGGCGAGCGCGAGGAGGGCCGGATCGGCGCGTTCCTCGAGCGCGGCTATGCCCGTATCGAACGCGCCTACGAACGCTCGCTCGATTGGGCGCTGGCGATGCGGCGGCTGGTGCTGCTGATGCTCGGGCTGACCATCGTGCTGACCGTCTATCTCTATGCGGTCGCACCCAAGGGCTTCTTCCCGCAGCAGGATTCGCCGATCCTGGTGGCGGGCGTGCGCGCCGACGAGAGCGTGTCGTTCCAGGCGATGGAGGACAAGCTCACCCAGGTCGTCGGCATCATCCACAAGGACAGGGCGGTCCAGTCGGTGATCGGCTTTACCGGCGGGCGGCGCGCGGGCGGCGCGTTCATGCTCGTCCAGCTGAAGCCCAAGGGCGTGCATCGCACCGAGAAGGGGCCGCAGGTCATCCAGCGGCTGCAGCGCAAGCTCGCGCACGTCAGCGGCATCCGGCTGTTCCTCACTCCCATGCAGGATCTCAGGATCGGCGCGCGGACCTCCAACTCGACCTATCAGTACACGCTCGTCGCCGACGACAATGCGACGCTGCGCACCTGGGCGCAGAAGCTCACCGACGCGCTCGGCAAGCGCCCCGAACTCGCCAACGTCGACAGCGACCTCCAGCAGAACGGTATCGCGAGCTACGTCCGGATCGATCGCGACGCCGCCTCGCGCGTCGGCATCTCGCCGCGCGACGTCGACAATGCGCTGTACGACGCGTTCGGCCAGCGCTCGGTCGCCAACATCTACGAGGACATCAACCAGTACAGCGTCATCATGGGCTGGGACGACAAGTCGACCGGCGGCCCCGATCAGCTGCCCGGCATCCGCATCCCCGCGCAGAGCGTGGCGAGCGACGCCGCCGCCGATGTCGCCTCGGGCGCGACCGCGGCGACGCTATCGGGCGGCGCCACCTCGCAGGCGAGCAATTCCTCGCCGAGCGGCGCGATCGCAGGTGCGCAGACCGGCGCGACGTCCGGCAACGTCCAGGTCGCGACCAACCCGGCGCTGCGCGATCCCTCGACCGGCTCCGCGCTCAGCACCTCGGCGCACCAGATGGTGCCGCTCGACGCGATCGCGACGACCGCGAACACGCCGACCGACGCGACCGTCAACCATACCGGTACGCAGGTCTCGACGACGATCTCGTTCGATCTGGCGCCGGGCTATGCGCTGTCCGACGCGCAGACCGCGATCGACGCGGCACAGGCGCAGATCGCGATGCCCAGCGCGGTCTATGGCAGCTTCGGCGGGCAGGCGGCGCAGTTCGCCAAGCAGAACAACAGCCAGCCGCTGCTGATCCTCGCCGCGCTGGTGTCGATCTACATCGTGCTCGGGATGCTCTACGAAAGCCTGGTCCACCCGCTCACCGTGCTGTCGACGCTGCCCGCCGCCGGGGTCGGCGCGGTGCTGGCGCTGATGCTGCTCGGGATGCAGTTCGACGTGATCGCGCTGATCGGGGTGTTCCTGCTGCTCGGCATCGTCAAGAAGAACGCGATCCTCATCATCGACTTCGCGATCCATGCGCAGCGCGAGCGCGGTATCTCGGCGGAGGCGGCGGTGCGCGAGGCGTCGCTGCTGCGCTTCCGCCCGATCCTGATGACGACGCTGGCCGCCGCGCTCGGTGCGCTGCCGCTGGCGATCGGCTTCGGCGAGGGGGCCGAGCTCCGCCAGCCATTGGGCGTCGCGATCGTCGGCGGGCTGATCGCGAGCCAGCTGCTCACCCTCATCACCACGCCGGTGGTCTATGTCTATCTCGATCGCCTGACCCGCCGCCGCCCGCGCCGGGCGGGCCGCCTGCAAGGTCTGCCAGCATGACGCGTGACTCTTCGTTCACCCTTCGCCCGGCCCGGACGGGTCTGGCCGTCGTCTCGGTCCTGCTCGGTACCGCCTGTTCGTTCGCGCCGCACTACAGCCGCCCCGCGCTCGGCGTCACGCAGAGCTGGAAGACCGCGGAGGGCTGGCAGCAGGCGGTGCCGTCCGACGATGCGCCGCGCGGCGACTGGTGGACGCAGTTCGGCGACGCGCAGCTCGACGCGCTGATCGTCCAGGCGGACGCGCACAACCAGACCGTCGCGCAGGCGGTCGCCACCTATGCGCAGGCCACCGCCGCGGCGAAGGAGGCGCGCGCCAATCTGTTTCCGACGATCTCGGTCGACGGATCGGTGACGCACACCCATACCGGATCGGGCCAGGCCGTCGTCACGGGCGGCACCGTGACGGGCGGAACGACGACCGGCGGCACGACCGGCACCGGCACCGGCACGACGATCGGCGGCACCGGGACCGGCACGACCACCGGGACGGTGACCGCGGGCAGCCGCAGCACGAACAGCTACCGCGCCAATCTCGGCGCGAGCTGGGAGCCCGATCTGTTCGGCAAGCTGCGCAACACGCTGTCCGACGCACGCGCCACCGCGCAGGCGCGCGCCGCCGATCTCGCCAATGCCAGGCTCGCGCTGCACGGCGAGCTGGCGACCGACTATCTGTCGCTGCGCGGCACCGATGCGCAGCTCGCCACGCTGCAGGCGACGACCGACGCCTATCGTCGCTCGCTCCAGATCGCGACCAATCGCTACAATGCGGGCATCGTCGCGCGCACCGACGTCTACCAGGCGCAATCGCAGCTCGAATCCGCGATCAGCGACCTGGAGGGCGAGAAGCGCACCCGCAGCCAGTTCGAGGATGCGATCGCGGTGCTGGTCGGCCAGCCCGCCAACAGCTTCCGCATCGCGGCCGTCGCCGGCTGGCGGCCGGTCGTGCCCGCGGTGCCCGCGACGCTGCCCGGCACGCTGGTCGAGCGGCGCCCGGACGTCGCCTCGGCCGAGCGGCAGGTCGCCGCCGCCAACGCGAATATCGGCGTCGCCAAGGCCGCCTTCTTCCCGACGCTCGATCTGTCGGCGGACTATGGCTTCGAGGACCAGAGCCTCGGCAAGCTGTTCACCAGCGCCGCCTCGCTATGGTCGCTGGGCGCGCAGGTCGCCGAGACGCTGATCGATTTCGGCGCGCGCAAGGCGCAGGTCGCGCAGGCGCGCGCGGCCTATGAATCGACGGTCGCGGCCTATCGCGGCACGGTGCTGGCCGCGTTGCAGGACGTGCAGGACGATCTCGTCGCGCAGGACATCCTC
>CAZZZX010000449.1:0-3279 GCA_964658585.1 uncultured Novosphingobium sp. | reverse complement strand
TGACCTTCTGGCATCTCGCCACGCTTGCGATCCCCGAGCGTCACGCCTTCGTGCCGACGCTGTTCGCGCGCGTCGGCAAGCAGCCGGTGCGCGTGCGGCCGCCCTATGACCGCATCGCCATCCCCGAAGGCACGCTCGCCACGGTCGACCGGCTGGGGCACCCCGACGATCCGGTGACCGCCGTGTATTTTCCCTATCTCGCCAGGTGGCCGTGCTTCGACTTCATCCTCGAACTCGATGCCGATCTGCCCAACGGCGCCGGGCCGATGCCGTCTTACCCGCAGATCCGGCCGCTCTCGAACCAGGGTTTCGCGCGCCTCTACCGCATCGCGCATGACGGCCCGGCGCGCTGCACGGTGGCCGGACTGGCGCGCTAACCCTTCCCCGCCTTGCGCAGCGCGAGGCGGACCAGCGCGTCGAGCGTCGCACCGGGGCCAAGATCCTCCGCGGCGGCGGCGACCGCGGCGGACGCCTCGGCGGCACGGAAGCCGAGATTGGCGAGCGCGGAGAGCGCATCCGCCTCGATGCCACGCGGCGCCGCTACCGCACCACCCGCCGCGGGGCCGAGCGCGGGCCCGGCGCGGTCCTTGAGTTCGGTGACGATGCGCAGCGCGAGCTTGGGCCCGACGCCGTTGGCGCGCGCGACCATCGCCTTGTCGCCCGCCGCCACCGCGCGGCTCAATTCGTCGGGCGCCAGTACCGACAGGATCGCCAGCGCGACCCTGCCGCCGACGCCCTGCACCCCGGTGAGCAGCCGGAACCAGCCGCGCTCCGCCGCATTGCCGAAGCCGTAGAGCGTCATCGCATCCTCGCGGACATGGAGCTCGGTGAGCAGCACCGCCTCCCCGCCGACCGCGCCGATCGCCGCGGCGGTGCGCGCCGATAGCTGGACGAGATAGCCGACCCCGCCGACATCGAGCACGACATGATCCGCGCCGATCTCGACCAGCCGCCCGGCGAGCCGCGCGATCACGAGACGCGCCGCATCGTCGCGCGCGCCGAGGCGAGATGGTGCGCATGGCAGATCGCCACCGCCAGCGCGTCCGCCGCATCCGCCCCCGCCAGCGTCACGCCGGGCAGCAGCCGCGCGACCATCGCCTGGACCTGGACCTTGTCCGCACCGCCGGTGCCGACCACCGCCTTCTTGACCGTGGTCGGCGCATATTCGCCGATCACCAGCCCCGCCTGCGCGGCGGCGAGCAGCACCACGCCGCGCGCCTGGCCGAGCTTGAGCGTCGATTGCGCGTTGGCGTTGCCGATCACCTCCTCCGCCGCCGCGCCATCGGGGCGATGCGCGGCGACCAGATCGATCAGCGCGCCGTAGAGCAGGGTCAGCCGGCGCGGCAGCGGCATCGCCGCATCGGTGCGGACCTGCCCGTTGGCGACATGGCCCAGCCGGTTGCCCTCCGATCGGATCAGCCCCCAGCCGGTGCAACCGAGCCCGGGATCGAGCCCGAGGATCAGCATGGCTGTGGCGAGGGGGCGCGGCGCATGGAGCGGTGACTAGAGACGCGCAAGGACGATGGGAAGTGGGGCACGAGGAATGGGCCGTTCCGCGGTGGATGCGGGGGCCGAGGACGGGATGGCGATTTCTGAATGCCTGGAGGTGGCGGAATCGCGGCGGTCGCTTTCGGACTGATTTGTGCATGAACCGGACAAAGTTTTTGCGGGAATGTTGGTTAGCGTAGTGCAGGTCCGTCGATCGATACCGATGCTTCGCTGACGCATGAATTTGCGGAAGCGCCTTCCATTTGTAGTACTGTGCTCATTCCGTCACTGGATTCGGCTCGCTTCTCAATCAGGAAGTGCGATCTGGCTGGCTCGTGATAAACAGAATATGTCGGGTTCGTAGCCTTAGCGTGAAGAACTAATCGGGCCTGCTGAAGGTCCACGCAGTGCGATCGTTGCCATTTTACGGTGATCTGCTCGCCGAAGTGGCCGTTTCCGTCATCTGGCTCACGGAGAATATCGATCTCGGAGAATGACGCTTTTGAATCAGTAAATTTCCAACTGCTATCGCGATGTGCCAAGGGCTGATTAAGCCAACGCGAGTCCTCCATGATCGACAGATTTAGAGCCGCGCCGACTTCTTGAGGCTGCGGTCTGATGTGTCCAATCACAAATAGAGACTGGAGAGATCGAAGAACGGTCGCTGGCTCTTTTTGGGAAAGTGCTGCGGTCGCAATGGCGACCGTTATAGCGATCATAGAAACATCAGCCTCTCGTGTCTGCTTTCGAGCAGGCTGCACGAATCTTCCTGTGACTGCAAATGGGGCGTTAGCTGCCACCCCCGTCGCTCGTCACCCGGACTTGATCCGGGATCCAGCGTCTTGCTTCCCGAGCATTGGTTCGAGCCCGGAGGCCGCGGGATCCAGGACCGAGGATGACGACGGTCGGCGGACGTCCGCGACGAAGCCGCTGCCCGCATCGTTGCGGGAGCCGAAACGGTCCGAAAACCCCTTCCAATGTTGGATTTCGTGGGATAACTGGATCGTCCGCTTGCCGTCTTCGGGAGATCGGACATGATCCTTCGCCATCGCCGCCGTCCCCTGCCCTCGCCGCGCCCGTCGCGTCGTCAGCACGCGCCCGGATCGATGCACGGTCGACGCTCCGTCTGCCCGGGGAGAGGGGTGTCGGGGGGTGACGTGGCGTCCACTTCGTCAACTTCCGCGGTACGATCCCGGTCGGTCGCGGCCAGGTCGGCGACCACGGGCGGATCGCGCGTCGCGACGGTCGCGAATCGGGTCGGCCGGCTAATCCTTGACGGTGTAGCTCTTGAGCTCGTCACCGCTCAGGCGGACGACGTGGAGCACGTTGGTCGCGCCCGGCGTGCCGAACGGCACGCCCGCCATCATCACCACCGGATCGCCGCCCCTGGCGACCTTGGCGCGCAGCGCCATGCGCTTGGACTTGGCGACCATCTCCTCGAACGAATGCACGTCGCGGGTGTGGACCGCGTGCGTGCCCCACAGCAGCCCGAGCCGGCGCGCGGTCTGCAGCTTGGGGGTCAGCACGAGCAGCGGCACGCGCGGCCGCTCGCGCGCCACCCGCCGCGCGGTGCTGCCCGAACCGGTGAAGCAGACGATCGTCGCCGCCGAGACGGTCTCGACGATCCGCGCCGCGGCGGATGCGATCGCGTCCGCGGTGGTGGCGTCGGGCGCGGTCTCGGTGAAATGGACGCGGGCATAGTAATCGGGATCTTCCTCGACCGCGCGCGCGATCGAATCCATCATCGCCACCGCCTGTATTGGTCGGTTCAGCGCCTACGACGATCCCTGC
>CAZZZX010000448.1:0-3282 GCA_964658585.1 uncultured Novosphingobium sp. | reverse complement strand
GGATCGCCGGACTATCGCATCAAGCGCCCTGCGGAGCCGGATCGCCCCATGCGCCGCCGCCGGGACGCCTGGTCTTGGGGATCGACGATCCGACCGCGGCGCGCGGCTGCGGCGTGGAGGGACGATCGTCGCGGCCGATATCCTCACCCCTGATCGCGCGCTTCGATTCGTCGCCGGTCAGCGTCTCGAATTCGAGCAGCGCGGTGGCGAGCCGGTGAAGCTCGTCGAGATTGTCGGTGAGGACGGTACGCGCGGTGGTCTCGCCTTCCTCGACCAGACGGCGCACCTCGGCATCGATCAGTCGCGCGGTCTCCTCGGACATGTTCTGCGCGCGCGCGACCGAATGACCGAGGAACACCTCGTCCTGGTTGTCCCGATAACGCAGCCAGCCGAGCTTCTCGGACATGCCATATTCCATCACCATCGAGCGCGCCATGTCGGTCGCCTGCTGGATGTCGTTGGAGGCGCCGGTATTGAGTTCGTCCGCGCCATAGATCAGCTGTTCGGCGATCCGGCCGCCGAAGCAGAGCGCGAGCCGCGCCTTCATCTGCTTCATCGACATCGAGTAGCGGTCGCGTTCGGGCAGGTTCCAGGTCACGCCCAATGCGCGGCCACGCGGGATGATCGTCACCTTGTGGAGCGGATCGCAGCCCGGCACGTGGAGCGACACCAGCGCATGGCCCGCCTCGTGATACGCGGTCGAGCGCTTCTCCTCCTCGGTCATCACCATGGACTTGCGCTCGGCGCCCATCATGACCTTGTCCTTGGCCTCCTCGAACTCGCGCATCGCGACGAGGCGCTTGCCCTTGCGCGCTGCGAGCAGCGCCGCCTCGTTGACGAGATTGGCGAGGTCAGCGCCCGAGAAGCCCGGTGTGCCGCGCGCGACGGTGCGGATATCGACATCGGGTGCGACCGGCACCTTCTTGGCATGAACCTCGAGGATCTTCTCGCGACCGACGATGTCCGGACGCGGCACGACCACCTGGCGATCGAAGCGACCCGGGCGGAGCAGCGCGGGATCGAGCACGTCGGGGCGGTTGGTCGCCGCGACGATGATGATGCCCTCATTGGCCTCGAACCCGTCCATCTCGACGAGCAGCTGGTTGAGCGTCTGCTCGCGCTCGTCATTGCCGTTGCCCAGGCCCGCGCCGCGATGCCGGCCGACCGCGTCGATCTCGTCGATGAAGACGATGCACGGCGCGTTCTTCTTGGCCTGCTCGAACATGTCGCGGACGCGGCTCGCGCCGACGCCGACGAACATCTCGACGAAGTCGGAGCCCGAAATGGTGAAGAAGGGCACGCCCGCCTCGCCCGCGATCGCACGCGCGAGCAGCGTCTTGCCGGTGCCTGGCGAGCCGACCAGCAGCGCGCCCTTGGGGATCTTGCCGCCGAGCCTCGCGAAGCGGGTGGGATCCTTGAGGAAATCGACGATCTCCTGCAACTCCTCGCGCGCCTCGTCGATGCCGGCGACGTCGTCGAAGGTCACCTTGCCGTGCTTCTCGGTGAGCAGCTTGGCCCGCGACTTGCCGAAGCCCATCGCGCCCGAACCCGCATTCTTCTGCATCTGGCGCATCACGAAGAAGGCGATGACGAGGATCAGCAGGAAGGGCAGCGCCTGATAGAGCAGCAGCAGCCACACGCTGGTCTGCTCCTCGGGCTTGGCACGGAAGCGCACGCCATGATCCTGGAGGCGCTGGACGAGCTGGGTATCGCCGGGCGAGAAGGTACGGAAGGTCTGGTCCGTACCGATCTTGCCCGTGATCTGGTCGCCCGCGATCACGACATCCTTGACCGAGCCGTCGTCGACCTTGGTGAGGAAGTCCGAATAGGGGATCGCATCGTTGGCGCGGCCGTCGCGCATCCCGCCGTCGAACAACGAGACGAACAGGAACAACGCGCCGACGATCGCGAACACGACGAGCATGTTCTTCATCCAGGCATTGCCGCCGCCCTGCGGATCCTTGTCGTCCTTGTTGTCCATGCTGATCGGAGTCCCGCTCGAATGTTCACACAATGTAGGCGTGTGGGGGTTAATGGCAATGGAACAAAGCCGATCAGGACACAGGTCCGGTCGGGCGGCGCGGCGGCGCACGACGGAAGCGCCACACGGGCGGATCCGCCCGGCACAGAATGTCGGCGCAGCTGGCGGTTCGGCCCCGTGCGAGTGCCGTCAGGGCACGCTCGAGCATGGGCCCGTCGGGATGGGCATCGAACCGGTCCGCGAACAGGCGGCGCAGGATGCGACGGTCGATCTCGGCAATGCCGGTGCGGCGCATCGTCACGTCGTCGCCCTCCTCGCCGATGGTCTTGGCGGCATGGGTTCGGGCGATCGTATCGAGCGCCTGCTCGGCCTCGGCCAGGTAGGCCGCGCTGGCGGCGATGCGGCGCGGATCGAGCCAGTCGGCCTGGGCCAGCAAGGCGCGGGCGGCGGTGCGATCGTACCTTGGATCGTGATTGGACGGGTCGCGCGCCGGGACGACGCCCGCCGCGCCGACGATCGCTTCCAGTTCGGCCTTGCGCCAGCCAAGCAGCGGACGGAGGAGCCTCGCGTTGCCCGCGAGCGGACGCGCGGCGCGGATACCCGCCAGCCCCGCCGGCCCCGCTCCGCGGGCGAGCCGCATCAGCACCGTCTCGGCCTGATCGTCGGCATGATGCGCGGTCAGTACGGCCATGATCGCTTCGCGACCGGCCCAATCGCCGAGAGCGCCGTAACGCTGCTCGCGCGCCGCGGCCTGGATGCCGCCGCGCGCCCCGACGCGGACATGCGACACCTCGTGCGGAATGCCGAGCGATGCGCACAGGTCGGCCGCGGCACGCGCCTCGTCGGCCGCCGCGGGACGCAGGCCATGATCCACCGTCATCGCGGCGACATGGCCCGGGAACGCGGCGGCGGCGAGCAGCAGCAGCGCACAGCTGTCCGGCCCGCCGGACAGCGCGATCCCGATCGGACGGGCGAGCAGCAGCTCCTCTTCCGTCAGCAGCTTTTCGAGATCGCGCCTGAATCGTTCGACAAGAGCCGGATCAGGCCCCGCACTTGGCATCGGTGCGACCCTGCTCGACCTGCCCCTTGAGCGTCGGGGTGATCGTCGCCCCGTAGACGTCGCGCAGCTCGTCATAGACCTGGCAGGCTTGTCCCGCCTTCTTGAGCCTGGTCAGGGTCTGACCGAGATAATAAAGGCTGTAGGGCGCGCGCTCGCCGCGCGGGAAGCGCTTGTAGCTGGTCAGGAAGGCGTCTGCGGCGGCGGAGAGCTGGCCGTCGTCCATATAGGATCGGCCGAGCAG
>CAZZZX010000447.1:0-3285 GCA_964658585.1 uncultured Novosphingobium sp. | reverse complement strand
CCCGCCGCGACCCGCGCCGCGGTCTCGCGCGCCGAGGATCGCCCGCCGCCGCGATGATCCCGAAAGCCATATTTGGCATCGTACGCATAATCGGCATGACCGGGCCGATAGGCGAGCGCGACCTCCGCATAGTCTTTCGAGCGCTGATCGACATTCTCGATCATCAGGCTGATCGGCGTGCCCGTCGTGCGCCCCTCGAACACGCCCGACAGGATGCGCACGCGATCGGGCTCCTGCCGCTGCGTGGTGAAGCGCGAGGTGCCCGGCCGCCGCCGGTCGAGCCAGGGCTGGATGTCGTCCTCGGCAAGCGCGATCCCCGGCGGACACCCGTCGACCACCGCGCCGAGCGCGGGCCCGTGCGATTCCCCCCAGGTGGTGAAACGGAAGACGTGGCCGAAGGAATTGAAGCTCAAATTCCCTCTCCCTGCAGGGGAGAGGGAGGGGCCCGCCGCCCACCGGGCGGTGGGAGGGTGAGGGCCAGCTCGATCTTGGTCACCACGCCCTCGACATTATCCATAGCGTCGCGATTGGCGATACGGATCACCCGGAAACCGAGACCCGCCAGTGCCGCCGTCCGCGCGGTGTCAGCCGTTGGATCGCCATGCGTCTCGCCATCGACCTCGATGATGAGACCAGCCTCTCCGCACAGGAAGTCCGCGATATAGGGACCGATCCACACCTGCCGCCGGAACTTGGCCCCGCCGATCTGACGGTTGCGCAGAACGCGCCATAGCCGCAGCTCCGGCTCGGTCCCGCCGCGGCGCATCGAGCGGATACGGGCCAATGGTTCATCGCCCGGCGGCCGTCGCATCCCCTCACCCTCCCACGCTCCGCGTGGGCCCCTCCCTCTCCCCTGAAGGGAGAGGGGTCAAGGCTTAAGCCAAAGCGATGTCCGGGGCGTCTTCGGCCTTCATGCCGATCACGTTGTAGCCCGCATCGATATGGTGGATCTCGCCGGTTACGCCCGACGCCAGATCGGACAGCAGGTAGAGCCCGCCACCGCCGACATCCTCGATCGTCACGGTGCGGCGCATCGGCGAGTTCAGTTCGTTCCACTTGAGGATATAGTTGAAGTCGCCGATCCCGCGCGCCGCCAGCGTCTGGATGGGACCGGCCGAGATCGCGTTGATGCGGATGTTCTCGGGCCCCAGATCGACCGAGAGATACTTGACGCTGGTCTCCAGCGCGGCCTTGGCGACGCCCATCACGTTGTAGTGCGGGATCACCTTCTCGGCACCGTAATAGGTCAGCGTGAGGATCGAGCCGCCGTTCGGCATCATCGCGCGCGCGCGCTTCGCCACCGCGACCAGGGAATAGGCCGAGACGTTCATCGTCATCAGGAAATTGTCGAGCGTGGTGTCGTAATATTTGCCGCGCAGCTGGTTCTTGTCCGAGAAGCCGATCGCGTGGACGACGAAATCGATCGCCGGCCAGCGCGCCGCCAGCGTCGCGAACGCGGCGTCGAGCGCCGCCATGTCGCCGACGTCGCAGTCGATCAGCAGATCGGAGCCCAGTTGCTCGGCGAGCGGACGCACGCGCTTGAGGATCGCATCGCCCTGATAGCTGAACGCCATCTCCGCACCATGCTCGGCGAGCCGCTTGGCGATGCCCCAGGCAAGCGACTTGTCGTTGGCGAGGCCCATGACGAGACCGCGCTTGCCCTCCATCAGTCCCGCCATGCATCCTCCGTCAAGTATCTCCGGGCGCGTCCTTTAGACCCGTCGCCACCGGTTTCGCCAGCGCCGCGTTGAGATGCGCGCCGGTGACCAGCCCGAGGCCGACCAGCCAGAAGAACAGCAGCGCCACGATCACGCCCGCCAGGCTGCCATAGGTGAGATTGTAGCTCGCCCGTGCCAGCACCGGCGGCAGGATCGCGGTGACCGCCAGCCACCAGCCGGCGGTGAACAGCGCGCCAGGCCATTTGGGGTTCCCGCCGGACCGGTATTTGGACGGCGTCAGCGCGTAGAACAGCACGTAGAGCGCACCGAACAGGATCAGCCCGGGCAGCAGCCGCGACAGGCCGATCCAGCCGACCACTTCGCGCACGTCGGGAAAGAAGCGGTAGATGATCTGCTCGACCGCGGTCAGCGCGACCTGCGCCACGAAGGCGAGCAGCATGGTCAGCACCGCGCCGACGATGATGAGCACCGACCACAGCCGATATTCCCAGAACGGCGCGCTGCCGGTGGTGCCGTAGGCGCGGCGCAGGATGTCGCGGATCGTCTCGATGAAGCTGCCCACCGTCCACAGCCCGACCAGCGCCCCCAGCCACAGCAGCGGCCCGGTGCGCGCGATCAGCACGCCCGCGATCACCGGGCGCAGCAGGTCGGCGACCGCGTGCGGCAGGACGTGGAGGAAGCTTTCCACCGCCTCGGCGCCCGCATCCGATCGCCCGAACAGCTGGGCGAGCGCGGTGACGACGATGAAGAACGGGAACATCGCGACCATCGACAGATAGGCGATGTTGCCGGCGTGGATGAACCCGTCCGAATAGACCCCCATCGCCACCCGGCGGGTGACCGGAAACAGGTGCATCTGCGCGCGCTGCGACATGTTTCGCGCTTCGGGCGTGTCGGGCGATACGGCGGGAGCCGCCTCGTCAGACACCCAGCGCCGCCCGCGGATTGCGATCGCGGTCGCCGGTCCAGCCGGCGAGGAACGCCTCGAGTTCGGCATCGCCCGCCGGCAGATCGACGGCGAGCGTGACGAGCTGGTCGCCCCGCGTGCCGCCCGCCTTGTGGAAGCCCTTGCCGCCGAGCCGCAATACGCGGCCGGAGGTCGAGCCCCTCGGGATCGTCACCATCACCGCGCCGTCGACGGTCGGCACCTTGACCTTGGCGCCGAGCACCGCCTCCTCGAGCCTGACCGGCAGATCGAGCCGGACATCGTCGCCGTCGCGGACGAAGAAGCGATGCGGCATCACCTCGATCGTGACGATCGCGTCGCCGGGGCCGGTCGGTCCGGGCTCGCCCTGCCCCGCCAGCCGACGCTGGGTGCCGGTCTCGACGCCGGCGGGGAGCTTGAGCTCGATCGTCTTGCCGTTGGCGAGCGCGACGCGCTGCGATTTGAGCGCCGCGGCATCCTCGAACGGCACCTGCAGGCGGTAGGCGACGTCGGCGCCCCTGGCGCTGGGCTGCGCGCGCGCGCCGCGCCGGCCGAAGCCGCCGAACGGGCCGCCGCCGCCCGCCTGCTGGCCGAACAGATTGTCGAAGATATCGCCGAAATCCGCGCCGTCCTCGAGCTGGACGCCGCCCGGCCCCATGCCGGGGCGGAAACGCGCACCGC
>CAZZZX010000446.1:0-3289 GCA_964658585.1 uncultured Novosphingobium sp. | reverse complement strand
GGGGCATTGTCGATCGAAAGCGGCCGCGGCGTGCGCGAGATGCGGATTCCGCATCTCCTCGGCAACGCGTCCTACTCGCTGTATCTCACGCAACTGATCTCCATGGCGGGCTTCGTCGCAGTGTGGCGCAGGCTTCACCTGGACGGCCTGCCGTTGGCGCAGCCGATCTTCTGCATCCTGGACGTCGGTGCGGCGCTCGTCATCGGCGGATTGAGCTATTTGTATCTTGAGCGCCCACTCACGGCGCTGTTCCAGCCCGGGCATCGGCGCCGCATGCCGGACGTCACCGCTACCGCGTAGAGGTCCGACGCCGACTAACTGGCTCGATACGGCCGGTCTATCAGCGCGCGTCCGTTCCGTACGAACATCTCGTCGATCCAGAATCGAGGGAGATGACCTCGCGATAGCCATCCTCGAGGTACAGCGCGGTCAGGACACCGGTGCGGTACGCGCCCGTATCGATCCCGATCCGATTGGATCGGAAATCGACCTCGTCCGCGATGCTGTGCCCATGCACGACGATCGCGCCATGGTCAATCTCGCTGCCGAGGAACTCGCGCCGGATCCACAGGAGGTCGGCGCGAGCCTGACGCTTTATCGCGACGCCGGGCCGGACGCCAGCGTGGCAGAACAGATAATCGCCCGATCGTGCGGTCAACGGCAGCGCCCGCAGCCACTCGAGCATACCCGCAGGCAGCTTTGAGACCAGAGCGTCGATGACCTTGGCACGCTCGTCCACCGAAGCCGGCGGCTCCAGGCCGAAGCTGCGCAGTGTCTCGATGCCGCCGATCCGCATCCAGGCCGTGAACATCTCCGTGTCGCCATCGAGCGCCTGGAGCATGAGTTCCTCGTGATTACCGCGAAGAATGATGAGACGTTCGCTTCGTTGCTGGACGGAGTAAAGGAAGTTCAGGACACCCGCCGAGTCCGGCCCGCGATCGATCAGATCGCCGAGCAGAACGACGTGAGTCGATCCGGCCGGCGGCAGCTCATTCATGTGTCCTTCGACCCGCGCCAGAAGGCGACGAAGCAGATCGAGGCAGCCATGGACATCGCCGATCACATAGAGGCGCTCGCCTCGATCGGTGGCCGGGGCCTTAGGATCGCGGGACGCGAACCGAGCAAATTTCACCTTCGGCCTCCAGTGGCGCAGCCCGCCAGTCCACAGAACGATATCGTCCGCTCCGCCGCCAGACCAGCGAATTGACGATGACACCAGTGCGAGATCGAACGAGCAGCGGATTTTACAAGCCCGGCCATCCCCAATCGAGTCGGCCGGGAGGTCGGTGCGCGCGCCGAGTGCCAATCACCGCCTCCCCCGATGCTGCAAAGCAGCATGACACCGGCGTTGCCGGACGGCTTCGGCGGCAATCTTTTGACGCTTCATGGAAATTGGTCGCGTTGCGGGACGGTTCAGTTGAGTCGACAACGTCTTTTCGCTTTGTGCGGATGCGAAACACGATCTAGGTATGGAGTCTGATGGCACGGCCGGAGTTGAGAGAGATGCGATCCGCGAAAGCGATATTGGTCTGGGGTCTGGCGTTGCTGTGTCTCGCGCTTGCGCCCGGTGCCGCTTTCGCTCGGGAGGTCATCAGCACCGGCGACCGCTATTCCCCGTTGACCACGGGTGCCGAGGATTATCGGCTTGGCGTCGGCGAGAAGGTCAAGATCACGGTCTTCGACGAACCGAGCCTGTCCGGCGAGTTCGCGATCAACGCGGACGGCCTGCTTTCGCTTCCTCTGATCGGCGGCATCCCGGCCATTGGCAAGACGCCGGCTGAAATCTCGGGCATCGTCCGGTCCAAGCTCGCGGACGGCTATCTCCGGGATCCCAAGGTCAGTGCGGAGATCACGACGTACCGTTCGTTCTTCGTGCTGGGCGAGGTGAAGATGCCTGGCACCTTCGCCTATTCGATCGGCATGACCGCGTTGAACGCGATTGCCCTTGCGCAGGGGTTCACGCCCCGCGCCCAAAAATCGATCGTTTTTATCAGGATGGCTGGTTCTTCCAACGAGGAAGCGTACAGGCTGACTCCTGATCTGAGAGTGAGGCCGGGCGACACGATCCGGTTGGGAGAGAAGTATTTTTGACCGGGATTTGCCGCGCAGGTGTCTGAGAAAAAAAAGGGGATGCTCGAGTGGAGGACAGGACCTACAGAGGTGCGCTGACAGCGATCATGTGCGCGATACTGGCGACGTCCGCGGTGTCTGCCGCGCCGATGGCAAGCGCCGTCGGCCGACAGGGCCAGATCGTTGAGGACGCGAGCGCATCGAAGGCGCTGTCCGAATCGATCCGGTCCGAGATCGGCAGCCTACCGCCCCAGGCCGCGAGCCAAGATATCGAAGGCGTGATCGTGTTCGCGATCAGCCAGTCCAATTATCGCACCAACGTCGTGGCCAATGCTCTCGATGCTGTCGGCCTCAATGCGCCGATCAACGTCGTCCAGGCGCTCAGCAACGTCCGCCTGGCCCTGTTGCAGCGCCGGGTCGTGCGCGGCACCGCGGCGATCGAGGGCGGCCGGTTCGGCTCCAACCTGATCGCGGACGGGCTGGGCTTCAGCACGCCCGGTATCAGTACCGGCAATGGACTGGTCAACTATGCGCGGTAGTCACTTGCGTGCGGCCATGGCGCGGATCGCCGGCGCCGCCCTGCCGCCGCTGGCGGTGGCTCCCTTCGCCGCCGCCGCACTCGGCGGCTTCGCGTCCAGCGCGCATGCCCAGACGGTTGACACCTCGACCAGCACGACGGCTCTCGTCGAAACCGCGATACCCGACAATTTCGACCGCGGACGCAACATCAGCGTCAACGACCGCCCACGTCCGGACTATGATCCGCTCGGCGTCCGGTTTGGCTCCTTTGTCGCGACTCCGCAGATCGAGGTCGGCACCGGAGCGACCAACAACGTCTTCCTGGCGTCCAACGATCGCCGCACCGCAGGCTTCGGCTATGTCCAGCCAACGGTACAGCTTCTGTCCGACTGGGATCGCGACCAGCTGCGGTTCTCCGGCACCGGGCTGCTCCAGCGCTACTTCACCAACTCGCGGCGGGACGAGGACACCTTCGACGTCCGCGGCCTGTACCGCAAGGATCTGGGCAGCACGATCGCGCTCACCGCCGAGGCGCAGGACGCCAGGCTCTTCGAATCGCCTGAAACTGGTGCGATCGATCCCACCCTCGCCGTCCTCTCGAGCTATAATCGTAGCTACTTCTCCGGCCGCGGCCAATATACCTCGGGCCAGTTCCGCGGCATTCTTGCGGTCGATCGCACAGCATTTTCCTTTGACGAGA
>CAZZZX010000445.1:0-3292 GCA_964658585.1 uncultured Novosphingobium sp. | reverse complement strand
ATGTCTTCCCCGATGGTCCCGGGCCGGAGGGGCTGCGCTACTGCATCAATTCGGCCTCGCTCAAGTTCGAGGAACGCTAGGGTCTTCGGCGCGGAGCGCCGCTGCCCGCGTGCGGTGCCGACTGGCTGACCCGCGCCTTGTGGGTGCGGCGCCAACCCGCTAAGCGCGGGCCGCTTGTATGGCTCGCCCGATCCGCCAGTCGCCCCGACAGGAACCGCCTGCACCCCCACCGTCCGCCAGGCGTGAACGGAACGGTTTCGTGCGGGCGCTGCTGACGCTCGTCAAGATCGCCGTCGCGCTGGCGATCCTCGGCATCGTCGCGCTGGTCGCCGCGGTCGCGGTGACGATGGGCACGCTGCCCAGCTTCGATCAGCTCAAGACCTCGCAGAACGGCCAGATGATCCGCGTCCATGCGGCCGACGGCACGGTGCTGGTCTCGCTCGGGCCGAGCTACGGCCAGTGGCTGCGGACCGACCAGATCCCGCAGGTGATGAAGGACGCGATGGTCTCGGTCGAGGATCGGCGCTTCTATCGCCATCCCGGTATCGATCCGATCGGCATCGCGCGCTCGGCCGACGTGCGGCTGCGCAAGGGACACTGGACGCAGGGCGGATCGACGATCACCCAGCAGCTCGCGCGCAACGTCTTCCTGACCAACAACAAGACCTGGACGCGCAAGGTGCGCGAGGCGATCGTCGCACTCGCGCTCGAACGCAAATTCTCCAAGGACCAGATCCTCGAACTCTATCTCAACAAGGTCTATTTCGGCGGCGGCAGCTACGGGATCGACGCCGCCAGCCGCAAATTCTTCGGCCATGGCGCCGACCGTCTCGATCTCGCCGAAGCCGCGATCATCGCGGGGCTGGTCAAGGCGCCGTCCAACTATTCGCCGACCGCCGACGTCCAGGCCGCGATCGGCCGCGCCGGGGTGGTGCTCCAGACCATGGTCGAGACCGGGCGGATCAGCGCCGCGCAGGCGCAGTCCGCGAACCCGAGCTCGGTCAAGCTCGCGCCCGAGCCGCGGCAGAACAGCGTGCGCTACTTCACCGACTGGGCGCTGCCCCAGCTCTCGACGCTGATCGACGACCAGACCGATCCGCTCGACGTCTGGACGACACTGGATCTCGGGATGCAGCGCGCCGCCGATCGCGCGATCCAGACCGATACGCCCGCCGGGCTGCAGGGCGCGCTGGTGGCGATGGAGCGCGACGGATCGGTGCGCGCGATGGTCGGCGGGCGCGATTACATCAGCTCGATCTACAATCGCGCGACCCAGGCGGTGCGCCAGCCGGGATCGGCATGGAAGCTGTTCGTCTACCTCGCCGCGATCGAGGCGGGCCACAAGCCCGACGAGCCGATCGTCGACGAGCCGGTGACGATCGAGGGCTGGAGCCCGCGCAACGACGAGCGCCGCTATTACGGCCAGATCAACATCCGCAACGCCTTCGCCTTTTCGCTCAACACCGTCGCCGCCAAGCTCGGCGAACTGCTCGGCTTCGATACCGTCGCTGACATGGCGCGCCGGTTCGGCATCACCACGCCGATCAACACCCATCCCTCGATGGTGCTCGGCACCTCGGACGTGCGGCTGATCGACATGACCCGCGCCTTCGCCGAGATCGACAATTCGGGCGTGATGGTGGTGCCCTATGCGATCACCAAGGTCGTCGGCCCCGACAATCGCGTGCTGTACGAGCATAGCCCGCCCGAGGCGCGGGTGCTGGTCGCGCCCTATGTGGCGATCGAGATGACCGACCTGCTGCAGACCGCGGTCAACACCGGCACCGGCAAGGCCGCGCAGTTCGGCGGACGACCGGTGGCGGGCAAGACCGGCACGACCTCGACCAACAAGGACGGCTGGTTCCTCGGCTTCTCGTCGGGGCTCACCACCGGCGTGTGGATGGGCCGCGACGACGCCCGGCCCAATCCCGGCCTCTATGGCGGTCGCGCACCCGCCCGCGCCTTCGCCGACTTCATGGCGCAGGCGGTCGCGACCCGGCCGATCGTGCCGTTCCAGACCCAGGTGACGCTGCCCGATTCGGCGATCGAGCCCGACGACGAGGCATATTACGGCAGCCAGCCCGATGGCGGCATCCCGACGCTCGACGACAATGGCCAAGTCGTCGCACCGCAGCGCGCACCCGACGACGGCACCGCGATCGATCCCGGCCAGAGCGGCGACGATCAGGTGCAGGTCCGCCGCGGCGCGCGCGCGCCGGCGCAGCAGCAGGACCCCGACTGGCAGGGCCCGCCCCCGCCGCCGGTCCCGCCCCCGCCGGGCAGCCAACGGCTCGACCAGAGCTGGCTCGACGGCGTGCTGGGGCGGCAGCAGCCGGCGCCGCCGCATTAGATCGATGCAGGGGCCGGGGCGGGCGGAAGCATGTGCCGATCGGGCAGGGCTTGCGAACGGCCCGCCCGCCGAAGCGATCCGGCGGCGGTGGACGCGCGCGGCGCGGCGCGGCATGAAGGCGGCATGGCGAAACGGGGCACGATCAGGGTCGGCATCGGCGGCTGGACCTACGAGCCGTGGCGCGGCAGCTTCTTCCCGGAGACATGGCCGCACGCCAGGGAACTCGACTACGCCGCCGCGAAGCTCACCGCGATCGAGGTCAACGGCACCTATTATTCCAGCCAGAAGCCCGCGACCTTCGCCAAATGGGCCAGGGCCGTCCCCGACGGCTTCGTGTTCGCCCTCAAGGCATCGCGGTACTGCACCAATCGCAAGGTGCTTGCCGAGGCGGGCGAATCGATCGGGCGGTTCGTCGGGCAGGGCATCGTCGAGCTCGGCGACCGGCTCGGCCCGATCCTGTGGCAGTTCATGGCGACCAAGCGGTTCGACGCCGAGGATTTCGGCGCGTTCCTCGCGCTGCTGCCCGCCAAGCAGGACGGCGTCGCGCTCAGCCATGTCGTCGATGTCCGCCACGAAAGCTTCGTCGATCCCGCCTTCGTCGCACTCGCGCGGGCGGCGGGCGTCGGCATCGTCCACACCGATTCGCCCGACTATCCCGCGATCGGCGACGCCGGCGGCGCGGTGTCCTACGCCCGGCTGATGAACGCGCGCGAGGAGGAGCCGACCGGCTATTCCGCCGCCGAGATCGATCGCTGGTGCGCGGTGGCGCGGGACTGGGCGGCCGGGCGTACGCCGGATGCCTTTCCGCTCGCCGCCCCCGATGCGCCTGCACCGGCGACGCCGCGCGACGTGTTCGTCTTCTACATCAACGGCGCCAAGGTGCGCGCACCGCACGCCGCGATGACGATGATCGAGCGTCTCGGGGCTTGATCGAGACCCCGA
>CAZZZX010000444.1:0-3299 GCA_964658585.1 uncultured Novosphingobium sp. | reverse complement strand
GGGCGTGGCGGCGGGGGCGGCGGCGCGCAGCAGGGCGGCCGTCTCCAGATCTCGGTCTATCACACCTGGTATTTCCGCGACGACATCCTGGTCCGCCCGGGCGGCCCGACGCTCGACCTGCTCGACGGCTCGACCACGGGGACCGGCGGCGGCCAGCCGACCCAGGAGGTCGAGTTCCAGCTCGGCTATTCCAATAACGGCTTCGGCGCGCGGCTGACCGGCCAGTGGGAGAGCGGCACGCATGTCGACGGTGCGCCGGGCTCGGTCAGCGGGACGTTGCGCTTCTCGCCGCTCGCGACCGCCAATCTGCGGCTGTTCGCGGATCTCGGCCAGCAGCCGGCGCTGGTCGGGCACGCCTGGGCGCGCGGCGCGCGGATCACGCTGTCAGTGACCAACCTCGCCGACAGCCGCCAGCGGGTCCGCGACGCGACCGGGGCGACGCCACTCGCCTATCAGCCGGGCTATCTCGATCCGCTCGGCCGCACGGTGCGGCTGACGGTGCGCAAGCTGCTGTTCTGAGGATTCACGCGAGACCAGCTTCTCTTTCGGCACCGCAACAAAGCGACATCGTAGCGATTCGCGAAGCGGCGACACCCTCACCATGCCCGATCCCACCACCCTCATCCGTCCCGGCCCCTGGCACGTCCCCGAGCTCGCGCTCGCTGCGATGGTCGGCCTCAGCTACGCGTGCTGGTTCGGATGGCTGTGAACCGCCCCGAGCCCGGCCGCCACGATGACGGCAGGACGATCGCCCGTACGGTCCTGGCGATCGTCTGCGTCGGCGCGGGGGTGCTGATGACCGCGCTCGTCCTCGCCATGGATCGCTGGCTGATCGGCTGACGGTCAGTTCTCGCGGGCCGGCTCGCGGACCGGCAGCGGCAGCGGTGCGACCGGGATGCCGTCCGCGGCGAGCGCCCTGGCCTCGGCGACGGTGGCGCGACCATGGATCGGGCGCTCGGCGGCATCGCCCTCATGGATCGCGCGCGCCTCGGCGGCAAAGCGCGGGCCGACATGCTCCGATCCCTGCAGCATCCTCGCCTGCATCGCGGCGAGCGCGGTCATCATCGCCTTGGGATCGACCGCCGCACCCTCCCCGGTGCCCGCGATCCGCGGTGCCATCGGCGCCTTGCCGATCCCGGCATCGCCGCACACCGGGCACGAGACGAGCCCGCGCTCGCGCTGCGAATCATAGTCGCCATGGCTCCCGAACCATGCCTCGAAGACATGGTCGGCGGCGCAGGACAGATCGAAGACGATCACGCCGTCACGCGTGCGATCGGCGGGATCGCGCGGCGATGGCGAAGCGCGGGGATGCGTCCGCGCACCTCGGCGGTGCGTGTCGCGTCGATCTCGGCGAAGCCGACGCCGGTGCCCGCGCCCATGTCAAGCACCACCTCGCCCCACGGATCGACCACGAGCGAATGGCCGTAGGTCGCGCGACCGTCCGCATGGCGGCCCGCTTGCGCCGCGGCGATCACCCAGCACCCCGCCTCGATCGCGCGGGCGCGCAGCAGCACGTGCCAGTGCGCCTCGCCGGTCGGCACGGTAAAGGCAGCGGGGACGCAGAGCAGCTCGGCGCCGGCATCGCTCAGCGCGCGATAGAGATCGGGGAAGCGCAGATCGTAACATACGGTCATGCCCAGCATACCCGCGGGCGTCTCCACGACGACCGCACGATCGCCGGGCGCATAGGCGGCGGATTCGCGCCAGCTTTCCCCGGTGGCGAGATCGACGTCGAACAGATGCAGCTTGTCGTAGCGCGCGCGGATCGTCCCGGCGGCGTCGATCAGGAAACCGCGATTGACCAGCCGGCCGTCACCCCCTTCCGGCCGCAGCGCCAGCGAGCCGAGTTCGACCCACAGCCCCAGCCGCGCCGCGGCCTCGCGTACCGCGGCCAGCACCGGATCGTCCGCTTCCGCGACGATGCGCGGCGCGGCGCGCGAGCGGTCGCGATCGAGCAGCCCGCTCATCTCGGGCGTGAAGGCGATCCTCGCGCCGCCCGCCGCGGCCTGCTCGAGCGCAGCGACCAGCGACGCGGCGTTGGCGGCGGGATCGATCCCGGTGCAGGTCTGGACGATCGCGACGCGCACCCGCTGCGCTCAGGCGGCGAGCAGAGAGTCGAGCGCGCCCCTGGCCTCCAACGCCGCGAGATCGTCCGATCCGCCGATCGCCTTGTCGTCGATGAAGATCTGCGGGACGGTGCTCGCCCCCGGTGCGCGGCGCAGCATCTCGGCACGGCCGGGGCCGCCCATGGTGATATCGTGCTCGACGAACTCGACGCCCTTGTCGGCCAGCAGCCGCTTGGCGCGCGTGCAATAGGGACATCCCATCTTGGTGTAGATCTCGACCTTGGGCATTTCATCCGCTCCGTTGCAGCGCCCACAACTGTGGTCGGGGGCGGGGCTTGTCAACGGCCGGGGACGACCCGCGCCCAGCACAGCACCAGCACGCGCGCGGCGCCCGCGCGACGCAGAGCCGCCGCGCACGCCTCGACCGTCGCGCCGGTGGTGAACACGTCGTCGACCAGCGCGATCGTCCGGCCCGCCAGCCGCGGACGTGCCGCCTCGCGCACCGCGAACGCACCCTCGACCGCGCGCGCACGGGCATGGCGGCCGAGCCCTTGGAGCACCGGCGTCGCACGCGTGCGCACGATCGCATCGGGAAGACAGGCATGGCCGCTGCGCCGCGCCACCGCGCGCGCGATCAGCAGCGCCTGGTTGTAGCCGCGCGTCCACAGCCGGCGGCGATGCAGCGGCACGGCGACGAACAGCGCATCACCGGGCAGGTCGAGCGCCAGCCGGGTCATCAGCATCGCCATGGTGCGCGCGACGCCCGGCCGCCGCCCGTATTTGAGGCGCAGCGCCACGGTGCGCGCGACATCGCCATAGCCGACCGCGGCCCGCACGCCCTCGAACGACAGCGCGCGCCCCGCGCAATCGTCGCAGCCCGACGCGTCCGACGGCCGATCGACCGGCAGCCCGCACCGCGCGCAGGCAGGCTCGCCGAGGAAATCGAGCGAGCGCCAGCACGCGGCACAGAAGCGATGATCGCCGTCGACCTCGCCGGCGCAGCCCGGGCAGCGCGGCGGCAGCGCGAGCGCCAGTGCCGCGTGCCATACGGGTCCGGTCACACGGGCGATCAGCGAAGCCATGGCAGCCTTGTCCGCGCAACCGTCCGGCTGCACAAGCGTCGCCATGCCGAGCGATCCCCCGCACGAGCCGTTCGACCGCGCGCGATTCCTGAAACGTCAGCACGGTGCCCGCCGCCGGCGTCGCGCGGATCACGACGCCCTTGGCGAC
>CAZZZX010000443.1:0-3300 GCA_964658585.1 uncultured Novosphingobium sp. | reverse complement strand
GCCGACGTTCGGCCAACGGTTCGCGCTGATGTTCCTGTTCGCGGTCAGCAACGGCGATCGGCAAGCCTATGATGGCTTCTGGCACGTCGTGCAGGATGGGCAGCCGCGCCGCCGGAGCGATCATATGGCCAGCACGTTACGTGAGACGAGCGCTCGAACCTGCCTTACCAGGATCGCTCGCAGCGTGGGTGTGGACTTCTCGACGGAATACCAGAGCGAGCTTCGCGTGGCGCGAATGTCGCAGGAGGAGCGGCTGGCATACCGGCAGCGCGAATCCGAGCTGGCAGAGCATCGCCGCCGGCTTGATGAGGACGGCTGGCAGTACCAGTCCGAGGATTGCGGAAAGGCGGGCCGCGCAGCGGAACCATTCGAAAGGAGGAATGACCATGGAAGCGACGAAGCCGATACCGCCCGAAATGATCGCCGAGGCGCAGGCCCAGCTGGATAATCTGCCATCGTATGAGGCGGCGTATGCAGCGAAGCTCGCTTCGTTCACCTGGCAGCCGACCGCCGCCTACGACAAGGTCGCAGCGCCGACGGTGCTTTTCCGGCGCGGCGAGCACGCCTGTGCCGGCTTATGGAGCGCGGCGACGATCTACCCGAAGTGGGATGATGAGCCCGGCGCGATGTGGAGATCGGCTGAGGAGGCAACGCTCGAGATGCCGCTCAAGTTTGAGCTTACCGAGTTCGCGGCGCTCGATGGCGAGACGCTACATAGGTTCATCGCGAGTTAGCTATTGGCCGGCCGGCCGGCGTTTGAACAAACGCCCTAGACTACCTCGGGTGCTCCGCCTTTCGGCTCATCAAGCCTGTCGCGGACCAAAGACCAGGCCCGGCGTACCTCGTCAGTCTGGGCGACTTCGATCTGCGCAGCGACAACTATGGTCGAACCGGGGATCTATCTGGCTGGCGAGGCCGGCCCACGGCTGCGACTGCGGTTTGAAGGGCGGCTTGGGATATTGGGTCATCGGATCCTGCTTGCGCCCGCGCGATCGCGGCCCTGAGACCGCTCTGGCCGCACCCGGAGCCAATACGGTCACAGCAGCCGCTCTAGCGTTGCGATCGTCATCGCCTGCCGGCGTTTATTGTCCGTCCATCACCTCTGCGAAGCCGCGAAGCAATCCAAACTGATGTGCGATGTATCCCAGCCGAACACGTTCGGCGTCGGGTCGTTCCGAAATCGCAACACCGCTGATCTAGGTTAAGCAATTATTTTCCTTCCGAAGTTCGGAGCGCTCGTCTGAGGCGAATGTCCGTCGAATAGAAAGGCAAGCCGGGAACAGCCGGTATCGCAAGCCGTTGAACGGTTTCGATCCCGGAGGACAGCATGAACGACACCCGCTCTGCGGTGCGCGATGACGCGCCCGCGACGACCGCCAAGTCGCGCCCCCATGATCTGGCAACGGATAAGCTTGTCGAAGCCGGTGGAGATCACATTATTGGTCACGCCGTGACGATCAATAAGCCTGCGGCAGAGCTCTACGCCTACTTCCGCGATTTCTCGAAGCTCGCAAGCTTTATGGAAAATGTCGTGCGTGTCGATGTGATCGATAGCAGACGGTCGCATTGGGTCGTGAAGGCACCCGCCGGTAGAACAGTGGAATGGGACGCGCGTATTAACGAGGAGCGCGAGGGCGAACTGATCGCCTGGACCTCGGAGGAGGGTGCTGACGTGACCAATGCCGGACGCGTCGAGTTCCGGGACGCCGGTGCGCGCGGCACGGTGGTGACCGCCACGATTGCCTACGATCCGCCCGCCGGCACGATCGGAAAGCTAGTCGCCAAGCTCTTCCAGCGCGAACCAGCGATCCAGGCGCGTCGCGATCTGCGCCGCTTCAAGCAACTGATGGAGACCGGCGAGATCGCGACGGGATCGCGCACCAAGGCACAGCTTGACGAGGAGAAAGCCTGATGCGCGCGCTCACTTGGCACGGCAAGCACGACGTCCGCGTCGATACGGTCGACGATCCCGAAATCCTCAACCCGCGCGATGCGATCATCAAGGTCACCTCCACCGCGATCTGCGGATCTGATCTTCATCTCTATGATGGTTACATCCCGACTATGCAGTCGGGCGATATCCTGGGTCATGAGTTCATGGGCGAGGTGGTCGAGACCGGACCTAAGTCGACGCTGAGAAAGGGCCAACGCGTGGTGGTGCCGTTTACCATTGCCTGCGGCTCCTGCTATCATTGCGGCAAGCACCAGTATTCCGCCTGCGATAACGGCCTGCCAGCCGACAATCAGGACATCGCCCAGACTCTTTACGGGCAGCCGATGTCGGGCCTGTTCGGCTACAGCCACATGACCGGCGGCTATGCCGGTGGCCAGGCCGAATATGTCCGCGTGCCGTTCAGCGACATCGGCCCGATCGTGATTCCGGATGGGATCGAGGACGACAAGGTCCTGTTCCTCTCGGATATCCTGCCAACCGGCTGGCAGGCCGCCGAATTCGCCGAGATCGAGCCGGGCGACACAATCGCGGTATGGGGCTGCGGCCCAGTAGGCCTGTTTGCGGTACAATCGGCTTTCCTGATGGGCGCCGAGCGCGTGATTGCGATCGATCACTTTCCGCATCGGCTTGAACTCGCCAAGAAGTTCGGCGCCGAGACGATCAATTTCGAGGAAAGCCGCGTCTACGACGCGCTCATGGAAATGACCGGCGGCATCGGTCCGGACGCCTGCATCGACAGCGTCGGTCTCGAGGCGCACGGCTTCTTCGTCGATAACGTTCTCGACCAGATCAAGAAGTCGACTTTTCTAGGCACCGATCGGCTCCACGCCAACCGCCAGGCGATCCTCGCTTGCCGCAAGGGCGGACGCATCTCGATGCCGGCTGTCTACGGCGGCTTCGTCGACAAGTGGCCGCTCGGCGCCTTCATGGAAAAGGGTCTGACTCTCAAGACCGGCCAGACCCATGTGCAGCACTACATGCCGGCCCTGCTCAACGCGATCATCGAGGGCAAGATCGATAGCGACTTCCTGATCTCGCACCGGCTGCCGCTCGAGCAGGCTTCGCAAGGCTACAAGATGTTCCACGACAACCAGAACGAGGTGACCAAGGTTGTGCTGAAGCCCGGCCTCGCGATCGCCGCCGAATAGGAGACACGATATGGCTGACAAGTTCGCAATCGTCACCGGTGCCTCGACGGGCATCGGTTTCGAGCTTGCCCATCTCGCCGCGCAGGGCGGTTACGACGTCCTGATCGTGGCGAACGAGCCGCTGATCAACAGTGCTGGTGCCGACATCCAGCAGCATGGTGTGGAAGTGAGGTCGATCGAGGCCGACCTGTCAACATT
>CAZZZX010000442.1:0-3304 GCA_964658585.1 uncultured Novosphingobium sp. | reverse complement strand
CACCACGCTCTACGGCATCATCGCCGCCAATCTGATCGCCGGCCCGGTCGCGTCGCGGCTCGAGCGGCTGAGCGAGGCCGAGATCGGCTGGCAGCGCCGCGCCACCGAGCGGCTCGCGGGGATCGCGCGCGCCGAACTCGAAGGACCGCCGCTCGGCCGCGGCGAGCCTCGCCTGAGGGCGGTGGCATGACGCCCGCGACGATGCGCGCCGGCCCGCGCTGGACGATGAGCTTCGCCGATCTGTGCCTGGTGCTGCTCGCCTTCCTGCTGCTGCTCCAGGCCAACAAGGGCAATCCGGCGGCGGTCGGCGCGGGTATCCGCGCGGCCTTCGGTGCCAAGCCGCCGACCGCGATCGAGCGGCCCGCGGCACCGATGTTCGAGGGCGGCGAGGCGATGTTGCTGCCCGGCGCACGCAGCGAGATGATCGCGCTGGGCGGCGCGGCGGCGGCACGCCATGCCTCGGTCCGGATCGAGAGCCGCGGCAATGACGGCGGCGGCCGGCGCTTCGACGGCTGGGAACTCGCCGCCGCGCGCGCCGCCGCCGTCGCGCGTGCGATCCAGGCGGGTGGGCTGGATGCCGCGCGGATCGATCTGGCGGTCGCCGGCACGCACGACGACGCCGACGCGGGCGGGCAGCGGCTGAGGATTACGACCAACGGCTGAGACGATTCAGCGCATGGCTTACGCGCGTTAACCATTTCTTTGGCACATCGCTTGCTTTGTAGGTCCCGTAATCCACGGGAGCTCTTCGCATGTCCTGCCGGTCGACGGCCCTCATCCTTATCCTCGGCGTCGTCGCCGCGCCCGCCGGCGCGGTGGCGGGGCCCGGCGGATTCGAGGACATCGCCAAGCTGGAATCGCGTGTCGTCGCCGCGCTCGACGCCGATATCGGCCAGATCGGCGGCCCGGTCGCGCCGATCGACCGGCGGCTCAAGCTCGCCTCCTGTCCCGCACCCGTCGTCATCGATCCGCCCGCGCTCGGCGCGCTGCCGCTGCGCTGCGAGGCGCTCGGTTGGCGGATCCGCGTGCCGCTGGTCCGTATACCCGGCGCGACGCCGGCGATGCAGGCCGCCGCCGCGGCCCCGCCGCCCGCCACCCCGATCGTCATCAAGCGCGGCGATCCGGTCCAGCTCGTCTCGGGCGCGCAGGGCTTCTCGGTATCGACCGCGGGCGTCGCGCAGGACGACGGCCATGCCGGCGGCGTGGTCCGCGTCAAGACCGATCCCAAGGGGCCGGTGATCCTCGGCCAGGTGGTGGATGCGGGCCTCGTCCGCGTCGCCTCGGCGTTTTGAGGGGAACGGCGCGATGATCAACGGCATCGGCTCTTCCACCACCGCGCTGCTCGGCGGCGTCGGCGGCGGCTCGGCGAACGGCGTCACCCGGCTGGTCGGCGCGCGGACGCAGAGCTCGTCGGCGCTGACGACCTCGGCACAGATCGTCGCCGACGGCGCGCCGATCGAGGGCGATCGCATCGCCTCGCTGCGCGCCGCGATCCGCGCGGGCAGCTACCGCGCCGATCCGTCCGCGATCGCCACGCGCATGATCGCCGCCGATCTCGGGGGCGAAGCATGAGCATCGAAACGCTGATCGCCACCGAACAGGCATTGATCGCCGCGCTCGACGCGGACGATGTCGCCGGCATCGCCGCGCACAGCGCCGGCATCGCGGAGGCGATCGACGCGATCCGCGCGACACCGGTCGATCCGGCGCGTGCCGAGGAGGCGATGCGGCTGGCGGATGCGGCGCGGGTGCGGATCAACCTGCTCGCCGACACCACCGCGCAGCGCCTGACCCGACTCGCAGCGGCGACCGGCATCGGCACCGCCGCCCCGACCTATGGCCGCGACGCCAGGCTCAGGCGCTGAGCGGGTGACGCTGACCATCATCCCCGGCACGCGCGGCACCGCGATGGGCGCCGTCGCCGACGGTTTCGCCACCGGCAGCGCGCGCGTGCAGAACGCGATCGCCAACGCCGCGACCGCGACCGGGGTCGACTTCAAATATCTCTATCATCAGGCCAAGGTCGAGAGCGGGCTCAACCCCAATGCGCAGGCGAGCACGTCGAGCGCCTCGGGGCTCTACCAGTTCACCAACCAGACCTGGCTCGCCACCGTCGCGCAGCACGGCGCCGAACATGGCCTGGGCTGGGCGGCGGCCGCGATCTCGCGCGGCGCCAACGGCCATTACTATGTCGCCGACGAGACTACGCGCACCCAGATCCTCGCGCTGCGTCAGGATGCCGATACCTCGGCGGCGATGGCGGGCGAATATGCTTCGGACAACAGGGACTATCTGCAGGCGAGGCTCGGCCGCGCCGCGGGTTCAGTCGATCTCTACATGGCGCATTTTCTCGGGCCGGCGGGCGCAGCGCGCTTCCTCAGCGCCAAGGATGCCGATCCCGACCAGTCCGCGGCGTCGGTGATGCCGGCCGCGGCGCGCGCCAATCGCTGGGTGTTCTACAACAAGGACGGTTCGGCGCGCAGCGTCTCCGACGTCTATCAGCGCTTCGCCGCGCGCTTCGACCAGTCGGGCACGTCGGGCGCGGCGACGGGTACGGCGTCCGCGACGCCGACCGCGATCGCATCCACCCGCGCGACCGATACCTCGGCCGAGCTGGTGCGGATGCAGCTCGCCGCGCTCAACGGCACCAGCGACACCGGCATGACCAGCGTGGCGGAGGCCGGCACCGATCCGCTCGCCGCCGCGACCGCGCCGGCAGTGCTCAGCCCGAGCCCGCAGACCGCGCGGCTCGCCTATCTGATGCTTGCTTCCCTCGGAGTGTGATGATGGCGTCGGCGTCGATCAACAAGCGTGTCTGGGCGAATGCCAGCAAGGGTGCGATCCTGCCGATCGCGTCGTTGGCGCTGGTGGCGCTGATGGTCGTGCCGATGCCGGCGGTGATGCTCGATCTCGGCTTCATCACCAACATCGTGATGAGCCTCGCGGTGCTGATGGTCGCCCTGAACGCCGCGCGTCCGCTCGATTTCTCGTCCTTCCCGACGGTACTCCTGTTCACCACGCTGCTGCGTCTCTCGCTCAACGTCGCCTCGACCCGCGTCGTGCTGGTCCATGGTCACGAGGGGGCGGGTGCCGCGGGGCATGTCATCGAGGCGTTCGGCAGCTTCCTGATCGGCGGCAACTACGCGGTCGGCATCTTCGTGTTCGCGATCATCATGATCATCAACCTGGTGGTCATCACCAAGGGCGCGGGGCGCGTGTCGGAAGTGTCGGCGCGCTTCACGCTCGATGCGATGCCCGGCAAGCAGATGGCGATCGACGCCGATCTCAACGCCGGCCTGCTGAC
>CAZZZX010000441.1:0-3320 GCA_964658585.1 uncultured Novosphingobium sp. | reverse complement strand
CGTCAACTGCCCGCCACCGCCGCCGCGGCGATGCTGGCGCACGAGGTCAAGAACCCGCTCGCCGGCATCCGCGGCGCGGCCCAGCTTCTCGAGAGCGGCGCCTCGCCCGACCAGGCCGATCTCACCCGTCTGATCCGCGAGGAAGTCGATCGCATCGCCCGCCTGATCGACCGGATGGAGGGGCTGACCGACACGCGTCCACGACCGCCCGAGCCGCTCAACGTCCATGCCGTGCTCGGCGACGTGCGCGAACTCGCGACCTCGGGCTTCGCCTCCGGGGTGACGATCCGCGAACTCTATGACCCGTCGCTCCCTGACGTGCTGTGCAATCGCGACGCGCTCGTGCAGATCCTCATCAATCTTCTCAAGAATGCCGCCGAAGCCACGGGGCCGGGTGGTACCATCACGCTGCGGACCGCCTATCGTCACGGGCTGTCGGTGGCGCGGCTGGGCGGTGGGGAGCGGCTGTCGCTGCCGATCGAGCTGGCCGTGATCGACGACGGGCCGGGTCCGCCCGCGGCGATCGCCGATCATCTGTTCGATCCGTTCGTCACCTCCAAGCGGGCCGGGACCGGATTGGGACTGGCGCTGGTCGACAAGCTGGTGGACGAGATGGGCGGCATCGCCGAATATGCGCGCGAGGGCGGCCTGACAGTCTTCCGGCTGGCGTTGCCGCGGGCGCCGCGGGCGGGGAAGATATCATGACGGCGGCGCGGATATTGGTGGTCGACGACGATGCGGCGATCCGCACGGTGGTGCGCGAGGCGCTGCGTCGCGAGGGGCATGTCGTCGAGACCGCGGGCTCGGTCGCCGAGATGCGCCGCGCGATCGGCCCGTTCGCGCCCGACGTGCTGGTCACCGATGTCGTGCTGCCCGACGGCGACGGGCTCGACATGATGCCCGAGATCGCGCTCGCCCACCCCGGGCTCCCGGTCATTGTGCTGTCGGCGCGCAACACGCTGGCGACCGCGGTGCGCGCGACCGAGCGCGGGGCGTTCGACTATCTGCCCAAGCCGTTCGATCTCGACGAGCTCGGCCGCGCCGTCGCCGGCGCGCTCGCCGGGCGCGGCACCGCCGCCAGCGACGAGGCCGCCGAACCGCACGAGCTGCCGCTGATCGGCCGCTCGCCCGCGATGCAGGCGGTGTATCGCACCATCGCGCGGGTGGTCGCCAACGATCTCACCGTGCTGGTGCTGGGCGAGAGCGGCACCGGCAAGGAGCTGGTCGCGCGGGCGATCCACGAGCTCGGCCCACGCGCCAGCCGACCGTTCGTGCCGGTCAACATGGCGGCGATCCCCCGCGAACTGATCGAGAGCGAGCTGTTCGGACACGAACGCGGCGCCTTCACCGGCGCCGGCCAGCGCAGCGCCGGACGCTTCGAGCAGGCCGATGGCGGCACGCTGTTCCTCGACGAGATCGGCGACATGCCGCTCGACGCGCAGACCCGGCTGCTGCGCGTGCTCCAGGAAGGCGAGTTCATGAGCGTCGGCGGCGGCCGCACGATCCGCGTCGACGTGCGCGTGATCGCCGCGACCAACAAGGATATCGCCCGGCTGGTCGAGGAGGGGCAGTTCCGCGAGGATCTCTACTACCGGCTCAACGTCGTCCCGGTGCGCCTGCCGGCGCTGCGTCAGCGGATCGAGGATGTCGCCGAACTGGCGCGGCACTTCCTCGATCGCGCCGCGGCGGACGGGCTGCCGCGCAAGACGCTCGACGATGGCGCGGTGGCGCGGCTCAGCCGGCACGCTTGGCCAGGCAATGTCCGCGAACTCGAGAACCTGATGCGCCGGATCGCCGCGTTGTCGCGCGAGGATCGCATCGGCGCTGGACAGATCGAGGCGCATCTCGGCGGCGGCGGCGCGGTGTCCCCCGCGATCGTCGCGGACGGCGGTGGGCTGGCCGCCTCGATCGAACTGCACCTCGCGCGCTATTTCGGGTCGTTCGGTCGCGAGCTGCCGCCCGACGGGCTCTACGACCGGGTGCTGGCCGAGGTCGAGGCGCCGCTGCTTCGGCTTGCGCTCGCGTCGGCGCGCGGCAACCAGATCCGCGCCGCCCGCCTGCTCGGCATCAATCGCAACACGCTGCGCAAGAAGCTCGCCGAATGCGAGATCGACGCGGCGGCGGTGCGCCGCGGCGGCTGAACCTCGGCGGTCGTCGATCGGTGACGCCGCCGCCACACCGGACAGGCGCGCGCCGCTGACCGGCTGCCCTCTCCGCACGCCCGATTGCACAGTGAGCGTGTTGAGCCTGCAACCGAGTGTGGTATAAGCGCAACGATGAATGCGGACAGCGGTGGTGCGAAGACGCTCCTCGCGTCGGCGCGGTTGCCGCGCTGGCGGCGCCGGCTGGCGCTCGTCCGCCGCCGCGCGACGATCATCTCGCTGGTCGAGATCGCCACCGTCGTCGCCGCGATCCTGATCTTCGCGGGAAGCTGGGCGTATCTGAGCGACGCGCGCTCCGAGCGTCTGCTCAACCCGCCGACCGTCGCGTTGCTGCTGGTCGCCAATCTGGTGCCGGCGATCGGCATCATGGTGCTGTTCGCGCGACGGATCGCCCGGCGCCGCGCGAACCGGACGGGCAGCGGCGCGGGGGGCCGGCTGCATGTCCGGCTGGTCGCGATGTTCTCGCTGATCGCGGCGATCCCGACGCTGCTGGTGGTGATCTTCGCCTCGCTGCTGTTCCAGTATTCCGCGGCGTTCTGGTTCTCGGACTCGGCGCGCACCGTACTGGAGAGCGCGGACCATGTCGCGCAGGCGTACGTCGCGGAGGGCAAGCAGCGCATCTATGGCGAGATGCAGCCGATGGGGCAGGATTTCCGCAACTTCCTCGGCCAGGCGCCGCTCGACGATCCGCGCTTCCCGCCCTTCATGGCGCAGCAATACACTTATCGGAACCTGTCCGAACTGGCGCTGATCTCGGTCGGACCGGACAAGCTGCCGCGGGTGCTGGCGCTGACCAATCTCAGTTCGAACCGCCCCGTCGCCTCGCTGATGCCGGGCACGCTGCTCGGCACGCTCGACCGCGGCGCGATCGACACGACCGCGACGGCGGATCGTATCGAGGCGCGGATCGCGGTCGATCCGCGCGCCCATCTCTATCTCTACGCCTCGCGCCGCGTCGATCCGCTGGTGCTCAAGCAGGCATCGCGCGCGCGCAGCGCGCTCAACGATTATCGCGGGCTGATCGAGCGGTCGCGCCTGCTCCAGCTCCAGTTCAACGCCGCGCTGCTGCTGGTCTCGCTGCTGATCGTCGCCGCGGCGATCTGGATCGCCTTCGCCGTCGCCGATCGCATCACGCGGCCGATGACCGATCTGGTCGAG